>JAAWDC010000055.1 GCA_022793565.1 Bacilli bacterium | reverse complement strand
TATTCATCTTCTCTTCAGAAATATTTTTTAAAGATTGAATTCTTTTTTTATAGGACTCGTAACTACCTAACGGAAAAAGGTATTGATAAGGCGTTCTCTTTGCCTTCTCTTGATTACAATTAACACAAGCAATTGTCTTGTTATCATAGGAGTCATTAAAACTTTCTCTAAGTGGCAAAATATGCTCTACCTGAATCCTTCCATCAATCACATCATTCAATCCAATTGGACGATTACAATATGGACACTGACCATGAATCTCATAATAAAGCATTACTTTTTCCTTATTTGTTTCCGTCGCATAAAGATCCCCATATAAAGCTGCAATCTCTTCCGTCGCCTGTTTTCTCAACTTTTCCCTTTTACGCTGTGCTCTTTCAATCGTAATTCTTGCTTCTTTCCCATTCATCTCCTTCGTAGACTCAATTGAGATTACTTTAGGGAGTCTTTTCTTTTCATCAATAATGGCATTGATAACTCGAATTGCCTGCCTTAACGTCTTTTTAACTTGTGGAGATGCAACAATTGAATCCACGAACTTGGAATTCATATGAGGCATTCCTTCCTTGCTATTAGAATAATTTTTTGAAAAATACTCTCTTGCTTCCTTATCATAATCAAATTTTCTTCTAACCTGCATAAAATTCATCTGACAGCGAATCATATCTTGAATTGCTCTTTTTAAAATTTTTTCAGACAACGAATGATATTTCAAAACACCATCTTTCTTTAATTTACCATAGATCTCTTGAAAAGCAACCTTTGCCTGATCAGAAAATTCATAATCAATTTTTTCATCAAATTCAATCATCTTAAGGATTTCTGTAATACCAGGTGCAACAGTTAAGTAATATATAACTCGATTATAAGCTTCTTCGTTAACAATCCAAGAATCATCCAATTCCTGTTCCTTCCAAATCTTTGAGATATATCTATAATAATTCATAGTAGCAAATTCTGGATTTCTTTTCTTATCTACTCTATAACCATCAATATCCTCCATCTTCAAACCAAACAAAGATTTTAACATATTCTTAACAATCACTTTATCATTAGAAATACAGTATTGAAAAATCAAATCCAAACTCTCTTTTGTAAACTTATATTTTTTAGAATAATCATCAAAATAAACACTATTCTGTGAAATTAATGAATCTGTCCGAATAATTGAAGTATTAATAAAATCATTTAACAAATTAAACTTCTCCGCATAAAAATTCAATTTAGGTGCACATTTCTCTCCAATAATAATTTCACAATTCCCAATCAAATCTTCAAACAAATATTTTTCATAATTTGGATTTTTCTCTCGATGAGATAAATATTCTGAAACTTGTTCTGGTGTTTGAAATCTACCATAAGGCGTTAACGAATCAACAGATCCTGGTCCTTCCCAAAACTTTCTTTTTCTTCTAAAAATCTCTAATACTTTATCTTGTATCTCACCAAGTTCTGGATAAAACTGAACCTGAGTTTGAAATAAAGAAAGCACTTCCTTCTCAATCTCACAATTTTTGACTGTACAATCCAAAGCTCTATATTTTCCAATTTTCAAATATAAATCATAATAATACTCACAAGGAAGTTTCCCATTCAAGTCAATAAAATTTACTTCCTCATCACCAAACGGAATATATCCACGATGGCTGACCAGAAAGCAGACAATATTTACAATATCCTGTTTCTCAATCTTCTTTCCAATCCCCAAATAACGTTTTTCAATTAATTTAACATCTATCATATTTTGGGATGGAAAATTAATTTTTTGAAATTCAACCAATACATCTCGAACTCTTGTATTCTTTCTTTTTAATCTTCTTCTAGCATTCCTAGTAATTCTTCTTTGAGATGCATCATTACTCTCTCTAAATAATCGAACTCCACACTTTTCAATTTCTTTGCGTTTAGAATTAACAATAGCCCATCCAACATTATTAATTCCCAAATCAAGACCAATAACATATTCTTCTTCCACAATATACCTCCTATACGTCTCATCAATTTTATTATAACAATAAAATTAGAAAAAGAATATGTGTTCTATATTATTTCAAGATTATTTCAAGAAAAATTTTAAAAACCATGGACAAAGATATGTCTCAAAGAAAGAAGAAATCGTTAATCCAATCATACATAAAACTAAAATTTTAGTATACTTCTTAAAATGCTCTTTTAGATTAATATTTCTCTTCAAAAATAAAACCTGAATTAACTTAATTGAAAATCCAACTGCATAAAAACTTAATAATAACCAAATAACAAGATTTACTATCTGATGGGGGAAAATATAGACAATTGAAAGAAAAATCCCTTTAAAATGATAATTTGCAATAATAGAAACAAAAGAAAAGAATAAAATAAAACTTTTTAAAAAAAGATGAATTAAAATAAAAGGAATTCCAATAATAGAAATACCAAAAATCCATATCACAAATAAAGAAATCCCATTAGAAGAAAGACTATTTTGAAGAGTTACAGAAAAGTTTAAATTCCCATCTTTAATAGAAGTAAAAAATTGATTCATCTGAACAACAATATCGCCTTTTAAATCCTTTCCTAAAAAGAATTGGTAAAAAAGAGCTGTTCCCATTCCTAGTAATATCACAACAATCAAAACTAAATAAAGTATTTTTTGATTCCAAAGCTTGTCTTTTTTTAACCTTAACATAATCTTCACCTACTCTACCATATGTATCCTCCATAAAATTTATGAAAGAATTTTACTTTTATCTATTTTTTTATTATAATAATAAAAGAGGTGGATATAATGAATAAAAAAATGGTCAGATTTTTTGCAATACTTTTTTGTCTAATTATGATAGGATCTTTTGTTGCTAGTATTGTAGTATATTTAATAC
>JAAWDC010000054.1 GCA_022793565.1 Bacilli bacterium | reverse complement strand
GATACTAGCAAGGTGTTTTGCTTCATGGTATATTTCGTAAAAAATCCATTCTTCCCTTTGCTTGTATGAAAGCTTTTTATTTTTGAAGAATCGTTTGGGTGCCATTATAGGTTTATGCTTTAAAATAATTCTTTTTTCTTTGCTTCTAAAATCAATGATAGCTCTTATATCAGAATTTATATCATATTTGTTAAATTCTTGTGATTCTAGAAATTGTAGATTATATTCTAGAATAAATGGTGGAATATTGGTTTTATAGATATCTTTTAGAATAAGATAGCAACTTCTTTTTAATAGTTTTTTTATGAAATCTGATAGTTTTGGGTTTTCATCAATGGTTTTTAGAATTCTTTTGTAAGTAGCATCAAATGAAAGGTCGTTATTCTCTAAATATTCTTTGATTTCTTCTTTGTATTTACGGGCGATGCAAGTATCAAATTTTTGTATTGTGTATTTCATAGATCACTTATCCCCCTTTTTTTTAAATGTGCATATTCTATCATAAAATTTGCTTTTTGTCAAAAAAGATTTTTAATTAGTTAGAAAACTTTCTTGAATGTCAATTTTCGAACTTTTTTTTAAAGAAATATGTTATAGTGAAACTAGGTGAGAAAATGAGATGGAAAAAGTGGTGGTCTTTCTTTCTTTTATCATTTTGTAGTGTTGTGATTGTCTTTTTAGTTTCTTATCGGAGTATTCAAAGTATAAAAAAAAGGCAAGAGGAGAGGGAGTTAGTCCAAAAGATTCAAGATTCCTTTCATGAAGATGTAAGAACTAGTGCGAGAAAAAAGATATATCAAAAAGAGAATGGTCAGTATTATGAAGTAGGGTTTGTTGAAAAAGGGATTTATTTATCTTTAGAAGAAGCAAAAGTTCATACTACAAAAGATATTTATTTTAAAATCAAAGATTTTGAGTATTATATTGATTATCAGTATTTAGAAAAAGTTTCTCATATTGAGGATACTTCTCTTCAACGATTTATTTCAAAAAAACAAATTACTACTGAAAAGACAGAATTGTATCAGGAAGACAAGATTGTTTTTTCTGTTTCTGATTCTATGACGTTTGATGTTTTATTAGAGTTAGAGGGGAAGTATTTTGTATCTTTTCTTGGTCAAATTTATTTTATTTATGAACCTTTATCTGTGGTAGAAAAGGAAGTGCAATCGACTATGTTATTGGAGAGATTGAGTGTTTTTTATCTGGATTCCTCCATTTCTCGAGAAAAAGTAGAAGAGATCTTTTCTTTGTTTCAGGAAAAGGGGTATTCTTCTCTTACAATGAAAGAATTTTCTTATTGGATACAGGGAATGGGTCATCTTCCTAGTTCTAGTATTTTAATTCTTGGAACTGATGATCAAAAGAAAAACTTTGAAACACTTACCAACTCCTATGATTTTTCCATTGAGACTGAATTAGATCCTTATTCATTTCAGGAAGGGGATCAACAATTAAAAGTGGGAGATCGTAATTACTATATGTATTTAGTTTCTAATAGTATTATAAAGGAGCGAATCAGTGAGATGCTTGCAGGTATTCCTAAAAAAGTAGAAGGACCAAGCGCTTCCTCTGTTGCTGTTTTAAATTATCATTTCTTTTATGATTCTAAAACGGAGGCGTGTAATGAAAGCATTTGTTTATCTACAGATAATTTTAGAAAACAATTGTCTTATTTAAAAGAAAATGGATATAAGACACTTACGATGCAGGAATTTTATGACTGGAAAAGTGGGAAAATTACTGTGCCTAAAAAGTCAGTATTATTAACAATTGATGATGGTGCGATGGGAACAGATACACATTTACCGCAGATTCTAGAAGAATATCAAATGCATGCTAGTTTATTTTTAATTACTGGTTGGTGGGATGTTTCTAAGTATCAAAAGACTTCTTATTTAGAAATTTATTCTCATGGAAACGAATTGCATCATAATAATTATTGTGCTGGAGGTAAGTGTGGACATAAGCCCCTTTTATTATCAAAAGATGAAATTGTATCAGACTTGAAGGAGTCATTATCTAAAGGTATTTCAAAACTTGCCTTTTGTTATCCTTTTTATCAGACGAGTAAAACATTAGAATCTGCTTTAAAAGAAGTTGGCATTTCTCTTGCTTTTGCAGGGGGAAATAAAAAGGCTAGTCGTAATGGTTCTAATTATTATATTCCACGATATATAATTTATAAAGGAACTAGCATGAGTCAATTTATTCGAATGGTTTCTTAGAGAATTCACTTTAATTGTTTTGGAGAAGAGAGTGGTTTTTTATAGAACGGCTTAAGAAAATTCATGAACTATTTGAATTTTTCTTTTTTTTATGATATAATAGGCAACAGATTTGAAAGGGGTGCTTTATGAAAAATTTAAGAGTTAATGAAAAACTGTTTAAAAAATTATTAACCATAGGAGGAGTTGTAATTGTTTCTGGCTCTTTGTTTCCTGTGGTTACTTTTAAAGATCAAACTACTTCTACTGTTACTAATCCAGAAGATTCTGTTATAGAAGATTCTGTTGTAATGGAGGATAGTTTTTCTCCACATTTATCACAAAGTGGGAAGGTTTTATTAGAAAATATTGGCTTAAATTCTACTCCTCCAGTTATAAATGTTCTTCGTTTAGTACAGAAAGAACCTTCTGATTTAGAATCATCAATAATTGATGAGAAGTCTTGTGATTTAGAAGTAGATCCTGTTTATACAGAGATTGCAAAGTATGTAAATCAAGTCACAGAAGAGGATGTAGAAGCATTTCATAAAGAGGTTTTAAGTTTTTATGAGATTTCTTCAACAAATGAAACATTCCGTTTTGATCCAAATAATGAAAAGATTATGGATCAGAAGATTAAAGCGTATGCTGAGAATATGAATTCAGAAGAGAATATGACTTATTGGACCAGTTATCAAGTGAATGTTTTTGAAGAAGATCCTATTGTATCTAAATTTATGAAAGACTATCAAGAAGAACATCCAGATATGACAGAGGAAGAATTACAAGAAAAGAATCGAGAATTTGGAGAAAAAGCTTCAGCCATGTATTATACAAAAATGAATTTAAAGTATTTAGATACAGAGACATTACTTTTACTAAATAAAAAGTATTGTTTTGTAGATAGTGAAAATATAGAGGAAATAAAAGCTTTTGTATGTGACGTACCGATTAATTATGAGAAAACTCCATTAATGAAGGAGCTTGTTGCTAGAAATGAAGATTATCTTGCACATAGTTTATTAAATTCTGATAAAAGATATTTGGATTTGATTGGATGGGAAGAGCTTGAACAGGCTGAAAATGCTAAAATGGCAGATGAGGTTATTCAAGGAGTTTGGGGATCTGGCAAAGAACGAGGAGAAAATTTGGCTTGGCTTGGATATGATTATTATAAAGTTCAAGAGATTGTGAATCAGAAGATGTGGGGAAAGTGGAAAGGGACAGATATAGAATTAATTTCTATGAAAGGAGACCCATTATATCGTACACCTACACTTCCAACAACTGGAGATGCTTTGTGTAGAAGGGCTGCTTTAGAATCGGTAGTTCAACATCAACTTTTGGAAGATACTATAGATTATAATTTTAATCCACAATTTAGGGGGCCATACTTTTATGATCCACAAATGATGTTAATTAAAGCAGTGATTCGTCGTCAATTCTATGAAATTGGAAGTATGCTTTGGGAGAGGGAGAATATAACTGATTGTAATGAGATACAACGAATGGTATTAGAGGAAATGTGCAATAGATGTTCCGATTATTGTATAGACCAATTTTTCGAAGAGCTAGAACAAGTACAACAAGAGTCAGGAAAACAGAAATGTATTTCGGAGAAGGAGAATTAAAAATGGAAGAAACGGATTTTCAGTTTTGGATAGATTATTATCAAGGGAAGATGCCTCTTCCATTAACCAAAGAACAATATATAAAAATTAAAACTGGTGATTTTGTAATGAATTCGTTGGTATCAGACCAGGCTTTGATTCATTGTTGTGGTGGGATTGAATTATTAACAAAACTTGTCTTAGCAGAAGACGGTTGTAGCTTCCCACAGATCGATTGGTTATCGAATGTCTTTCGAGTACCAAGAGAAGTGATGGAAATTAGAATAACTCAGGTTGCATTAAAACTTTCATCTAAGGAAAAGGAAAAACAGAAACGGATATAAATTATTTTTACTAGGATTCTTTAGAATCCTTTTTTGTTTAGTAAAATTCATTGACTTTATAGGTGGATTGTGCTATTATTTTAGATGTTTGAAGCCTTCCAAGGTATCAAACCACATTGAAAAGGTTATAAAAGCAAAACTTACCTTAAGAGTGAGTCAGAAATCTAATAAAGGAGGTATATTCATGAACGCAGTGATTAAAACAGGTGGTAAACAATATCGTGTTTCTGAGGGAAGCGTTATTTTCGTTGAAAAGTTGGCGTTAAACGAAGGAGACAAAGTTGTTTTTGATGAGGTTTTAATGCTTGATAGTAAAGTAGGAAATCCTTACGTTGACAAAGCTAGTGTTGAAGGTGTTGTTTTAAAACAAGGAAAGAATAAGAAAATCCGTGTTTTCAAGTATAAGTCAAAAGATAGAAGTAACAGAAGAACACTTGGACATAGACAACCTTATACAAAAGTTGAAATTAAAAAAATTAATGGGTAAATAGTATGATAAAAGTAAAGATCGAAAGAGAGTATGATGTCGTTAAAAAGATAACAATTACAGGACATGCTAATTATGATGTTTATGGAAAAGACATTGTCTGTAGTAGTGTTAGTAGTATCGTGATTACAACAGTTAATGGTATCTTATCCATCGATTCAGACTATCTAACGGTTACTGAAAAAAAAGATCAAATGATGATTGAAGTTCATCGAAGTGAGGAAATAGGAGATAAATTAATTCAAAATATGATTTCTTTGCTTGAAGAATTATCACAAAATTATCCGAAAAATATAACAGTTAAGTAAGGAGGAGAATACATGAACAGATTGGTATTAAATATACAATACTTTGCTCACCATAAAGGACAAGGATCTACATCGAATGGTCGTGATTCTGCAGGACGTAGATTAGGAGCAAAAGTTGCAGATGGACAGTTTGTTTCTGCTGGTTCTATTATTTATCGTCAAAGAGGAACAAAAATTTTCCCTGGAAATAATGTAGGACGTGGAAATGATGATACACTATTCGCTAAAGTTTCAGGTGTTGTAAAATTTGAGCGTGTAGGTAGAGATAAAAAACAAGCAAGTGTTTATGCTGTTAATGCGGAAGAATAGGAATCTATTCTTTTTTTAATGGAGGTTTAGAGATGGAAAAAGAAAAATCTTGTGGAATTATTGTATTTTCAAAGCAACCAGAGTTAAAAGTTTTATTGGTACACCATAATTTGGGTCATTGGGGGATTCCTAAAGGACATATGGAACTTGGTG
>JAAWDC010000053.1 GCA_022793565.1 Bacilli bacterium | reverse complement strand
TCAACTTTTCTACTAGTTTTCCAAAAACACCTAATCTATTTTCTTTGTGTGCTAAAGCATATTCATAGACATTTAATACAGATTCTGCAAAATATTTCGCACTATATTTTTCAACATTAATTCTCGCTTGTTTGGCAAGTTTTTGATTTTTCTCTTTATCATTATATAATTCTATAATTGCCTTTTTGCATCCTACTTTTGTTTTAAACAGTTTTCCATTCAAATCATCAATTACAGTATTCGCAAAACTTTCATCTTCTATACAAATAGGGGTTATTTCTGATGCCATCGCTTCAATCACAGTTAATCCTTGCGTTTCAGTTGTAGAAGCAGTTAGAAAAATATCTGCTAGATGATAATGATATGGGGTATCTTCCCATGGTGTTTTTCCTGTCATTATAATTTTTTCTTTCAGTCCATATTCTTCAATTAATTTTTGATACTCTTCACGATCTGGCCCATCTCCAACGATTAACATCTTTAAATTGGGGCACTCTGGCAAAACCTCTTTTACTACATCAATTAAATATACAATATTTTTTTCTTGGGCAATTCGACCAATGAATAAGGCGATAAAATCTTCTTCTTTTAAATTATATTTCTTTCTGAATTCTTTTAATCTTTCTGAATTTAAATTCTCTCTATAGAATCTTTCTAGTTCTATTCCTGTTGGAATAATATGAATATTTTTGTCTACTTTATATTTTTCTTTAAATAAATCATATGTCTTTTTGGTTGGAACAATCAATTCACTTGCCGTCTTGTCGCAATAAAACCGCGTGAGATATTCTACGATTTTTTTACTAGATTTATCGAAATATCCTTTTGTTACATAATGTACATAATCTTCATACATTGTGTGATAGGTATGTACTAGTGGAATATCTAATTGAAAGGCAAGCAATCTAGCAAAGGTTCCAACCGCAAATTCCGTTTGGGAGTGAATAATGTCTAATTTCCAGGTTTTAATAATATTGACTGCTTTAATTGGATAAAGCCCCGTTAATCTAGAATCATAAATTCCTGTTGGAATTCCTGGAATTCTTAAGATATGTTCATCTTCGTCATAATCATAATGAAAGCTTTCTAAATTCGCTGTTACGACATAGACTGTATGCCCTAATTTTTCAAGTGCTTTTTTAAGCATTACTTCACTAGTAACCAATCCACTGATATATGGGGTATATGCTTCTGTAAAAATTCCTATTCGCATTCTTTTTCACTTCCTTTAATATTAAATATGACTGCACCTACAATCATTAAGAAATAATATGAAATAAAACGCCAGATTAGAAGAGATGCTTTCAAAATACTTCCTTTAATAAAAGATCCAAAGAAACGCAAATATCCATATTCAATTCCACCAGAGGCTCCTGGGATTGGAACAAATGCTCCAATAATTAAAATATAAGCAGAAGAACAAATAGCATTTACTGGTGTTACAGGATTTTGCCATCCAATTAAAGAGGCAACTACAAAGAATGACATTAAGTAATTGAGCGTTAAATAAACTAAGTTATAAAAATAAGATTGTAGACATAGCATTTTATGTTTTTTTAGATAGGTTGTTCCTTCATGAAAATCATCGATTCTTTCACTCCACTCTGCCTGCTTTTTTTCTTTATCCTTAACTATTTTTAGTTTTGCTAAAAGAGTAATCGTCTTATCTATAATTAGATGATTTAATTTACTACTAAAGCTAATAATGATAAGACCAACCATTACTAGTGTATTCATTAAAAATCCAAGGGCAATTAAGTTTTTTAATAGTGTTACTTCTTTAAACAGATTCCATTTCCAATTAATTAGAAGTGCTAAAATACCATAAGTAACTAAGGCCGCTTGATATAAAATGAAATTTTGCATAATAATATTTGTGGCTTTCGTTAGACGGAATCCTTCCTTTTTGAGAAGGTATATTTGCATAGGTTGTCCTCCTGTTGAAAACGGAGTAATCCCATTAAAGAATTTGGTTATAAATTGCATTTTTAATGCGCTTTTATAAGAATAATTTTCCGTATAACTATCTACGACTTTTTTATAAGCAAGTGCTTCAAACATAATTGCTACAACTTGGCATAAAAAAGCTAAAATTAAAATAGCAATGTTCGCTTTTAATAATGCATCTATAATTGCATTAAAATCATCTTTTAAAACGAATCCAACGATTATAATTGTTATAACTAATAATAGAATACTATTTTTCTTTATGCCTTTCATACGCTACTCCTTGTATTATTTTTCATTGATTACTTTTAGTCCTGGCAACTCTTTTCCTCCCAAATACTCTAAAGTCGCTCCACCACCGGTAGAAGCATGAGATACTTTATCTTTATACCCTAACTTTTTAGAGGCAGCTACAATATCTCCACCTCCTAAAATGGTTTCGATATTATGCTCTATCAAGTATTTTAGAATTTGCTCTGTTCCAATGCTATATTGTGGTAATTCATACATTCCAAGAGGACCATTCCAAACTACTGTCTTAGCATTTTCTAAGTATTTAATAAATAATTGGATTGTTTCAGGACCAATATCTAAGCCCAATTCATTTAGTCGTAAATCGTTGACTTTAACGATGTGATTTGGACTAGATTCTGTTCTATCAAGGGCTGCTTTTACATCTATTGGAAGAATAATTTTATCTTTATATTTTGTCATAATTTCTTTACAGAAATCAATATTTTCAGAATCTAGAATAGACCCACCAATATTATAACCAATTGCTTTTAAAAAGGTAAATGCCATTCCTCCACCAATAATAATCTTATCTGCTTTTTCTACTAAGTTTTTAATTACACCAATTTTATCAGATACTTTAGATCCCCCTAAAATTACTATATATGGTCTTTCTGGATGATTTAATTTACTTAATGCATTCAATTCTTTTTCTACTAAAAAACCAATTGCATTTGGTAATCTACTTCCAATTCCCACATTAGAAGCATGAGATCTATGAATTGTTCCAAAGGCATCATTAATGAAAATATCTCCAAGACTTGCCCAATATTCTGCTAGTTCGCTATCATTGGTACTTTCTTTTTTTCCATCTAAATCCTCAAATCTCGTATTTTCTAATAGAATGATTTCTCCTTCTTTCATATTTTGGATTACTTCTTTTAACTTTTCACTTCTTGTTCGGTTAATAAATTTAATTGGTCTTCTTAAAAGGTCACCCAATAATATTGCAACTGGTGTCAAGGAGTTTTTTTCTAAATCTGCTTGTTCTTTTACTCTTCCTAAATGAGACATTAGAATTACTTTTGCACGAGCACCTAATGCGTAACGGATCGTATCTAGGCTTTCTACAATTCTTGTATCATCTATTATTTTCCCATCTTTTATTGGAACATTAAAGTCACAACGAATAATCACATGTTTATTTGCTAAGTCTAAATCCATAGTTGTTTTTTTCATATATTTTCTCCTTGATTGATCCTTATTTATTTTTATTATTGTTTACATTCATATTTAGTATACCATATTTTCCAGACTTTGGCACTTTTTTCAGTGTGCTTTTCCTTACAATTTTGTCATATTTTGAAAATTACTATTGACTTGTGTAAAAAATACACATA
>JAAWDC010000006.1 GCA_022793565.1 Bacilli bacterium | reverse complement strand
AGAGGGCATTACCATTTCCATGGCATTGATCTTTTCTCCTGTTATAACATTTTGAGCTATTAATTCTTGACTTTCATTCTTTGATTGTTCAGTTATATCCATTTGAGCACTGGCTAATTCTATGCCGAAATTGCTTTCGTCAATTTCTTCTTTATCTTCTATAGGCTTGATAACAGCAATTAAATCCTCTTTACTAATTTCTGGCATTTGGGAAACGTTTAAAGATTGGGCGATCAATTCTCCTTGAACGTCTTCTATTTGTTTCCTTCCTGCTTCTAGTAAAATCTCTTGATTTCTAACTAGTTTATCGATTTCTTTTTCTTGATCTATGTCTTTGGTACTTTCATTTTGAAATAGTTCAGTGGTATTTATCAGTTTACGCCCATATTCTGAAGATGTTAGAAATGTAATTCCTCCAATAATAACACTGGCAATTCCTACAACATTTCTAACTAGCAAAAATTTTCTTCTATTTTCTGATATATGCAGATTTTTAATTCCATCTCTTTTTTGAGCATGACTTATTTTTTTATCAAATTTACGTACAAACCTTTGAAGCTCTGGACGATATTTAATATGCTCATAATCTTGAATTACAAAAATATCATTTTGTCTATATGTAGCTTCTAGATTTCCATCTACAAAGGCAAAACCTTTAGCTGTTTCTACTAGGGTATTCATGATGGCTTGAATATTTTTATGATCTTGGGCCACATAGTATTCTAATACCTCTTCTCTATGTACGCCTGACCTTCTAGTTTCGCTTAAGATCATTTGTAAGGAAATCATAATTTGTCCATCTCTTTCAAATAGATTAAATTTTACTTTGTTATATTTTGATTTTCCATTTGTTTTTGCCATAGTGCCACCCCTTCTCTATTTTTATTGCCTCCTCATTTTATCAAAAATATTTATAGTGAAAAATAATTCTTGACAAATAGGATTGCATTTTTGTATAATGAATTTGTTCTTATATGAACAGCAACTGTCCTGGTAGCTCAGCTGGATAGAGCAATGCCCTTCTAAGGCATCGGTCAAGCGTTCGAATCGCTTCCAGGACACCACTTTGTATTTCACTCTCATTTGAGAGTTTTTTTTAACACACAGGCGTTATTTTATCATAAAAAAAGGCAGAATGTCAAGAATGTTCTGTCTTTTTTTATCGTAAAATGTCGATTTAAAACGTTTATTAGCCACTATCGTTCAATCCTTGTTAGTTCTTTCCCTTCCACTTCGAATAAAACAACCTGGACATCGTAACTATCAAAAATAGAGTATGCTACTTGATAGGTTACTTCTTCTAATAATTTTTCATCATCAAATAGATTGTGATTGAAATTTAAAAGCATCAATTCATCTTCTACTTGATAATTCATTAATTCTACATCTCCTTGAAGTAACGAAATTAAACTACTTTCATATAAAAAATTACTTGATAAATTTTCTACAATAATATCAATTTTTTCACGAGAATCGTTTACATATTTTGTTACTGGAACATAGTATTTTTGATCATTGATTTGATTTAAATAATACGTAGTGACTTTTTTTATACCTGTAGTCTGATCTAAATCATAGACTTTATTAATTCCATACTCTTTGGTTAGTACCTCTGGAACAGGTTTCTTTGTTTTGGGAAGTTCTGTTACTGTAATCCCCTCTACTTGTAGTCTTAAGCCTCTAACCCCCTCTAAAGAGGTGATACTATAGGTTAGTCCTTCAATAATTCTTTCTTCTAATTCAGAACTCCCACTCCATAATTCTTTAGATACGTTTACGGTCGCAATATCACCCTCTATGGATATCCCATATACTTTTGTTTCAGATGGCAAAAGCCCAGATAATCCTACAGGTAGTTTATTATTTTTACGAATGGTCATATAATCTAGTAAAATTTTCATCTTTCCTTCTGTATCCTTTGCATCTAATAAAGTATTCGTTTTTACTAAATAGTTATTATTCCCTAATAAATACACATCATCCATCCCAAGAGATGCCATATACTCTATATCAGGAGAAATTTTTAGTTCTTCTAGCTTATTCATATCTGTAATGAAATAAACCACGAATAGTGTAAAAACCGCAAACGTTGTAATTAAAATTTTTCTTAAAGCTTTTCTTTTTAGCATACTTTTCACCTAATCTATCTTATGAAAAGAAAAAAAGAAAAAGACTCAAGATTTCTTTTTTCTTTCTATTTCTTTATTCTGATAAGGAAATTACCTTTAATCTTAGTAATTCAACAACTGCTCCTGCTCGATCATTTACACCAAGTTTTTGAATAACATTCGAAATATGGTTTCGTACTGTCTTATCACTAATTCCAAACTCTTCGGCAATTTCTTTAGTACTTCTATTCATTACCAATAAAGAGAAGACTTCATATTCCCTTTTTGTCAAAAGATTGCCTCTCACTCTTTCACTCCCTCTTGTTTCTATTTATAATTACTCATAGTATTCTATGTAGTATAGGGAAAAAGAGACAGTGAAAGTGCCTATTATTTATTTT
>JAAWDC010000052.1 GCA_022793565.1 Bacilli bacterium | reverse complement strand
GTATTTCCAATACTAAGTGGGTTTCCTATTGCATCGTATGTAATTGCCTGATTATTAAACTTCGTTAACTGATCTTCCCATTTATTATTGCTATATTCATAAGTATCTGAGTCTATTATAACATCTGTTTCAAGATTTTTGGTAATTTTTGTTAATAAATTTCCAGAATTATCATAAATATACTCAATTTTTTCATTTTTTTGGTAATCCTCTTCTTTAATCAATTCATTGTATTCATCGTAATAATACTGTTTCTGTAACTCATCATTGTAATATACATGGGTAATATTATTTAATGGATCATATTGATAACTATATTTATTAGATCCATTCTTAATACTTTTTACTAATTCCGAAGTTCTTCTACCTTTAGATACATATTCATACTCCGTTTTATAATTATCATTAATTGTTTTGTTTTTAAGCCTACTTAATCGGTCATACTCATAATCCACTTGACTATTATCCACCGTTATTTTTGTTATTTGATCATCCTTGTTAAAAGTATTTTCCAAACTATGGGTAATTCCATTTAATCTATACTTCTTCGAAGTTACATTGTCATTCTTATCATAAGTGTAATGTATTCTAAAATCATCCTTTTGATAATCCTCCAGTCTTTTTGCAGAATCATAATTATATTTTGTAATTGAATCATAAGGTGGTTCTGTTTCAATCGGAGAAGTATCATAAGTAATAGTTGGATTAAATTCTAAAACCTTAGCTATATTTCCATTACTATCATATTTGTAGTGATAATCTTTATCCATTTTATGGATGATGGACTGTCGATCAAACTCATCATATTCAAAACCAATTTCTTGATCATTTCCATAGATCGTTTTAACTAAATTCCCATTATTTTCTTCATATTCCTGCGTTACTAGAGTAATATCATCGCTTATAGAAACAGTTTTGGGATTTAAGAAATTATCATAAGTAAATTGATACTCCTTCCATCCTTGCACAATTTTCTCCAATAAGTTTTTATCATTATATGTATAATTTACCGTTTTTTCACCTTGAGTTACAGATGTAATTTGTTTTTTCCCATTATATGTATAATCCGTTGTCTGATTTTTAGCATTCGTCATAGATTTCATCAATCCTGTTACTGAATCTATATCATACTCTGTTTTATTAAAATTACTGTCTGTAACACTAGTAACAAATCTTCCATCTCCACTATAAGTTGCCCTAGTTTCAATAAACTCTTCCTCTGGAAGTTCAAAATAAAACTCAAAGGCTGGATCATTTTCAATAAATGGAGAAAGTTCTAATATAGAATGATTTACTTTTAAATAATTACTCCCTAATCTTAAAGAAAAACTGCCATTTTCCCTTTCTTCTATTACAAAAGTATTTGGAGTATCCTCTAATAAAGTCACTTGATTACCCAAATACCCTAAAAATAAACTTGGTAAAACCGAATAACATAAAATAATTTTTCCCTCTGCCTGCTTTTCTAACTTCCACACTGTATTACTACAAAGATCATTTCCTACCCTAATGCTTCTATTCTTAATATTTAAATATTGATTCGTACCCTTACTTCGAATAGAATAAAGACCACTTGTAAGTTCTCCATTTTCTTTCTTTGATATCCTAGTTAAAATCGGATTCCCAAATTGATCATATTCTACTTGATTAGAAATTCCATTAGAAGCAATCGCACTTAAAACTTGATCGGTTTTCGTATTGTCATACTCATATTTAAAATGCTTTCCTTTTGGCGTAGTGGCACTAATTAATTGATTATTTTTATCATACCCAAAGGTATTACTTTCGTCTTTAGAGGATTCTTTAATGCTTGTTACGTTTCCACTCTCATCATAATCATAAAAACTGCTTGCGACATCTTTATAAAAAGATAGGTTCGTAATATAAAGATTATTTGCATTTCTACCCTGATAAAATATTAATCGAATTTCCTCATAATCTTCATCCGCGTCATAACGGAAAGTAAAATACTGCCACTGATTTTCATTAACATTAAAATCCCTACTTGGCATAATACAATAATCAGCATCTTTCCCAACTGGTTTAAAATATATAGAAACATCATTTCCTATTTGATGCCCATCACTTTCTACACCCTCATTCTTATACCAAAAGGAAACTGTATAAATATCCCCTTTTTTACCTTTAATTGGAAATCTTTTTTCAAAAGAACTTCTTCCCACTGGATTCATCTTTACTTTTAAGGCTGTATTTTGATTATTATTTACTTTTACTACCTCAAAAGTCTCCTGAATTGGAACTGGTATTATTTCTAATGATCCATCTTCCTCTCTAGATGTATAATCCGTCTTATATGATTCTAATATCCACCCACTCAATCCTTCTGAAAAATCAGAATTGTCTATAATATTGTAATCATTAGCTACTTCCCCTTCTTCCAATTGAACATCATCTATATATATTGTACACCCATCCTCTAAATCCATAGAAATTCTTACTGCACCATAATAGTCATCCTCATGATAAAATGTAATATCGTGTCTTAAAAACTGATCGGAGGGTTCTATTTCTATAGAGTTTTGAACTGGATTTCTTTCTTTGTCATATCTTACAACTGATAATTTTACTTTTTTATCACTTTTAAAATACCCGCTAAATGTATAATATCCATTGCTTAATAAATATATTCGTTTACTATCTAGATATTGCTCTCCATTTCCTGCTACTATTTTGCAACTTTTATAACCTGAAACTGCACAATCAGAAGAATGGCTTTTTTGAATATTATAATAAATGAATTCAGTATCAAACAAATCACCTTCTACCTCAAAACTAGAATTTTCTATATAATTTTTAATATATCTTACTGGAACAGTATCTGCTAGTAATTTATTCTTTTGAAAGGTTTCGTTTCCATAATCGGTCACTGTGGAATATGACTGATTTAAATCATTTCCTTCCCTCATACTATTACTAGATAAAAGATTTCCTAGAGAATTAAAAATAAGTGTATTCGTTCGACCTTTATGATCCGTAATCGTCGTCGTTTCAAATCCATAATCCAGAGTAAAATAATTTCCTAATTCGTTATTTAATCCATATTGTGTTACTTTTTGCACTTTATAAGGTTTCTCACTATAATAAGAATAATTGATCTTTAATCCTGTAACATCTGTAATATCTGTAATTAAATGATTTCCATTATAAGAAATATAAGATGTTCCTTGATCGTTTTTAATTTCTACTAAATTACCACCATTATAACTTAATTCTGTAATAACATCTGGACTAACCACCCGAATTTTATTTGGTTCATAATAAAAATTAATTTCTGCCTGATTCGCATCGACAATTCTAGTAATTTGATTACTTGTATTTCTTTCTATAGTAATCTCATTTTGTTTAACATCTTCTTGTTTTTGTAAATATGCAGTATCTCCATTCTTAATAAACAACATCTGATTTCCATTCTTATCAATCATACGATATTGATTACTTTCTTTACGAACTATAAGACTAAGTCCATCTTCATCTTGATACTCTGTTCCGTTTTCTGTTATCTTTTCATAGAAATAATGAATTGTTCCATCCTCATCAACATATTCTAGATAATTATAATCATCAATCACAACTTCTTTTATTGTTTGATCGAGTGTTAATTTATACCCCATTCCATAAATTGTATTTTTATTTAATACAACATCATTTGTATTATAAACTAACCCTACACTTACTGGCATCTTTCCACCAATAGTTCCTCCTAAATTCCAAACTCCTGTTAGATTACCATTATACGAATTCACATAGGTAGTACCTTGAGTGAAAGATTGGCTCTTATAATCTAAATATCCTTCTAATCCATTTTGATTCCGATAAGTAATTTCTAAAAATGGTTTTACTTGAAAATCATCTCTCGCAGCTGTTTTAGAGAAAAAGGCGGGATAACCATCATCGACATAAATTTCTTCTGCTGACTTAATCATAATTCCATAATTTGATGTATCTCGATACCACTTCTTTACTAAAGTTGTCAAATATGCAGAATTATAGCGGGGCATTACAAGTTCATTTCCTGCAGATACACTCCTTGACGCAATCATTACCGCTTCTGTTCTTTCTAAATACTTATCATACATACTATCCCAAGTTGCTGTTTGCTCATCCCAAGGTACCGTAATGGCATGAATAGTTACTGGTCGATCTAATGCCTGCGTACCAGAACCTACTGGATAGCCGATCATGATCAATGAAGCATTAATAACTTCACTTCCTGTTCCAATTTCTGGCAAATCAAATTTCATAAGGGTTCGATTCACTCGATCTTGACCATTAATTCTTTCCACTCCTGCTTTTAAAATATTATGACCATTCCGATCTACCCCATGATCTCCTGGAAAAATATAAGTATCATAAACTCCATTTTCTTTACTATAATTCGTAATTGTCGGATCGATTCGAACTGGATATTGAATATCATTTCCTAATAACCAATCGACGTCCAAATCTAATCCTATTTCATATCCACTCTCAGTTCGATTCAAAAGATAAGAAATACAATCATTCCTCTTTCCTGCAGCATCTTCCATATATGGGGCATCAATCGTAAATACCATATGATCTTTATTTTTTGCTAAGATGACATTATTCTCTAATATTAAATCCAAATTTGTATTTACATCAAAGATAATCTGCTTTCGAATTGCTTTTTTATTCTTTAAAACAATTGTTTCCTTTACCTTGGTTGGTAAAGTTTGATACTCTAAATCAACTCCATCTAAGATATCGTTATATGATAAATTCTCAATATATTGCGATTTTTTTCGTTTCTTCTTTACTTTAACATCTTTAGATTCTTTTAACTGAATTTCTAAAAAAGAATCTTCCTTTTCCATCCTTAGAAAAGAATCTTTACTTTCCTCTTTAAAAGTTACTTGATAATCATTCTTTTTATTTTTATAAAATCCTTTTCTCTTTACCAAACTATTATCAATGTCCTCATATTTTCCATTTTTCTTATAATGAACATTATCATTATAAATTCTTGCGACAACCGTACCATCCTCTCTTAAAAAGTGTTTTTCTTTTTCTTTTCTCTTCTCAATAATTTCTACTTCTCTCATAACTAAGCACCTACGATACTCTCTTCCACATATTGATTACTAAATATGGTGGCATATTATTGTGAGGTTGATTTCCTCCAACAGACGTTGTAGAACCAAAGGACCACCACGTTCCATCTGCATTTGCTGCAGCATTCTTTAACAGTTCATTATCATAAGAGGCTGCCCCATCTTGAGCACATCGGTTCGTTTGATGAAAGTGACTTGGCATCTCTTGAACTGTTAAAGTATGAGTACTTGAACCTCCCAGAGTCCCATTAGAATAAATATCTCCAGAACCTAGCAAAAAGCGATCCTTAAGTTGTTCCCAAACACCTCCGAAAAGGAAACTCGGATTACTATTATTAACAGACATATAAATAGAACCAATCGGATACATTGCATCCAGTATCCTCTCATCAACTGAGATACCATTTAGTGTAGATACACTTTTAACTGTCAAATTCCCTTCACTATCTAGTTCAAATTTATTATTTTTTGATGTAATACATGAGACATTTAAACGATTGACTTCTAAATTAGTTTTTTCTCCCTCCTTCGTAAACGCTTCTACAATATAATCTTGTTCATTCATTTTCTTTTCTTCCTTCCTTCTTTAGTTTTAATAAGAAGGAATATCTTGAACTCATTTTTCATAAAGTATTATAACTATAAAATAAAATAAGATAGAAGAACAAAGAAACTCCTTTGAACCTTTTCATCTCTTTATTTTATAGCCTCCTTCTTATTATTTTGTGATTAGCTCGAACTATTTTCTCACACTATAATATATGAGGAAACAAAAAAACGATCAGGGTATTTGTATACTCACTGATCGTTTTCTTTTATAAAATTAAAATAATTTGTAAATAGTTAAAGTTCCATATAAAAACTCTTAGTGAAAACTAAGAGTTTAATAACAATTAAAGATAGTTAAATAGCTTCTACAATTAATTTAATTGCAGTTCTTTCTTCCCCATCAATTGTAATATCAGTAAACGCAGGAATACAAACTAAATTCTTTCCAGAGGGTGCTACAAAACCTCGTGCAATTGCAATAGCTTTAATTGCTTGATTTAAGGCTCCAGCTCCTACAGCCTGAATTTCGACACTTCCTTTTTCGCGAAACACATTAGCAAGTGCTCCCGCTACACTATTTGGATTAGATTTGGTTGAAACTTTCAATGTTTCCATAAAACTATAATCATTCCTTTCTATAGTTTTACTATATGATCAATCAGAAAAAAAAAGACGTCTTTCTCGTCTCTTTTTATATTTGTTCTTCGACCTTTTCCTCTGGAACAGTCACTGGAGTTACCTGTGGTTGCTCTAAAGTAGTTACTGGTGCAACAGGTGTAGCCTCTACAGGTGCTGCTGGCACTGTTTCAACTGCTGGAGCTTGAGCAACTGGAGCTGCTCCTCCACTATATGGTACATGTGCTTCCTCAACTTTTGGCATCTTTTGAGTTGCCTCTAAAGGATCATTTCCACCATAAATAGGTTTAGCATTATCTGTAGATACAGGTGCTACATTTTGTAGTGGATTTTCTCCACCATATACAGAAACCATTGTTTTATCTAAATTTGTTGCTTCTGGGGTTTCTAATCCATCTGCCGTTGCAATTGTTGGAGTAACAACTTCTGGCATTGCTTGCGTAGAAACTACCTCTGGTGTTGGTGCAGGTGTTTCTGTAACTGGTACTTGTGCTGGCATCTCAATAGAAACCGGTTCTGTAGCTGTTGCCACTGTCTCAACTGCAACAGGCTCTATTGGTGTTGGCGTACTAACTGGCTCTGTAGTAGGTACAACTGGCGTAGTTTGTGGTTGTTCAGGTACTGCTACATCCGTCGCAACAGTAGGTTGAACAGGCGCTACTTCAGGAGTAGCAGGTGTTACCGCTGGTGCTGTATTATTTGCATCATTTTTCGCATTTTTCTTAGCTTTTCTACTACTGACAATAAATAGAATAACTGCAATTAAAAGTAAAACTACACCTACACTAATTAAAAGTCCCGGTATAGTGGTAAACCAATCTAAACTGAAGGCTAAAATCATATTTCCATCTCCCTTATTTTATTCTATTTAAATCATAGCAAAAAAATTAGACAATTGCAAATCTTTTTAAATTTTTTAACCAAAAGAAAAGCAAAAAAAGATCCTTTCTTGAAAGGATCTTCATCTTAAAAAAGTAAATCTATATCAACAAAAGAATCTATCCCAGGAACGATTCCAACATTAGTAAACTGCCACATCTTATAATCCCCTGAGTAATCAGTCTTCTTCGTATAATGTGCCAACCACACATCATATTCTAATAAATTCCATATTTCCTGTAAGTAATTTTTACTTCCATACATCATTGGTCGATATCCATTTCTTTCAATCACCTTTAAAAAGGAATCTGCTATCTGATTTAAATCATATAAACTAATATCAAAAGAATTAAACAGATGATAACATTCCCAATCAAAAACCACTGGAAGATCTAATTTATAAGGAAATAACTGTCTACTAACCCACATTGCCTGCCTTTGAGCTTCCGCAGTACTAAAAGCATAAGAATAATAATAAACACCTACTTTAAGTCCAACCCTTTTAGCCTCCACAATATTACGAATAAAATAATCATCGAGCTTAGACTCTTTACCTGGACCTATTTGCGTTCCTAACCGAATCATCACAAATTCAATTCCACTTTCTTTGACTTCTTCCCAATCAATTACTTGCTGCCACTTAGATACGTCAATCCCAATAGATGCATCGATAGAAGCATATCTCCCATTTATTTCTTTTAAAGAGATTCCACTAGGCTTAGAAGAAGAAGATATTTTATCAACTACTTTTAACACAAAAGGCTTTCTCGTTTCATTTCCACTTTGATCAACTGCATAATAAGTCAAAGAATAATTTCCAACCTCATCAAAATTATAAGATCCCTCCACTTTACAAACTGGTTTCTTATCATAATTATCTCCACACAGTACAGAATCTTCTATTTTTTTAGAGTTTCCACGAACTACAGTATAACTATCAGAAATCCAAATCAATGGAGAAGTTGTATCAACAACCAAAAGATGAAAAGACTTCTTTTTCTTCTTACCATTATTATTCAAATAAGTAAAAAAAACTTCTTGATCTCCCAATTTTGAAGTATCTATGATCTCATCCTCCAAACTTCCATCTTGAACAGTTACAAAATCAGAAACACGAACTTTAGAATAAACCTCAACACGCATATTTTCTTTCCAAATAAAATCTGTAATTTCTTTTTCATCTATTAAAAAAGAAAAAGAAGGCGTCAAGAAGAAAGTCAAAACAATAAAAAAACAAACACTGCCTAAAATTATCCATTGTTTTCTCCACTTTATCTTCATAAAGAACATCCCTTCACTTTTTATCTATACTATATTAGTTTACTCCAAAATTCTTTACTTACTCTTTAAAAATTATTTTTTTAAACAATTAAAATTCATCCAAACTCCCGTAAAATCGGGAAATCTTTCAAATAATAATCGTTCCTTAGTTACAGGATGAAAAAAAGATAAATGAAAACAAGTAAGAGCAATCTGTTTCCGATCACTTTTCCCATATCTTTGATCTCCAAAAAGAGGAAACCCTCGAGAAGCGAACTGAACTCGAATTTGATGATGTCTACCCGTTTTTAAAAAAATTCGAACAAGACTAAGATCATTTTTCTCTTCTAGAACTTCATAAGAAAGAATTGATTTTTTTCCACAACTACCATCTGTAACAACAGTATTTCCAGACTCTAATTTCTCTAAAAAATCACAAAATTCTCCTTTTTTTTCAGGTAAAATCCCATTTACTACTGCAAAATATTGCTTTTCTAAGCTACAATTACGAACTTGTTTTGAAAGACGAGATGCAGCTTTACTTGTCCTAGCATACACCATAACACCACTTACTGGACGATCCAAGCGATGAATAAGCCCTATAAAAACATTGCCTGGCTTTTGATATTTTTCTTTCACATACTGTTTAATCATCGTTAATAAATCTAGATCTTTCGTAGAATCACTTTGACTTAAAATATTCGCCTTCTTATAAACTACAATAATATGATTATCTTCATATAAGATTTCTAAACCATTACTTATCATCAAATATGTACCTTCCTGTAATTCCACAAGGTAATACTAATTCATTTTCACGAATAGGAATACCAATTTCTTCTGTTTCAAAGAATCCAGAAAACTTTTTGAAATAAAGTCGGAATAAGTTATTCACAACTTCTGTGGATAAACCTGCAGTATAAGAATTGATCAAAAAGAACAAAGGCTCTTCACTTAATAACTCTACACACAACTGAACTAAAGAATCCAAATCTTTTTCAATATCCCAAACTTCTCCATTGGCACCTCTTCCATAACTAGGAGGATCCATAATGATCGCATCATAATGATTCCCACGCCGAATTTCTCGTTTCACAAACTTTAAAACATCATCTACAATAAAGCGAATAGGACAATCGGAAAGTCCAGATAATCGGACATTTTCTTTTGCCCAATCAACCATTCCTCTAGAAGAATCTACATGTACTACACTAGCTCCTTTACTAAGGCAAGCAACACTAGCCCCTCCTGTATATGCGAAAAGATTTAAAACCCGAACTGGACGATTACTACTTTCAATTTTCTCCATCATAAAATCCCAATTTACAGCCTGCTCTGGAAATAATCCAGTATGCTTAAAACCCATCTGTTTTATATGAAAAGTCAAATCTTTATACGTAATGTTCCAAGACTCTTTTGTATCTTTCAAATTCTCCCAATATCCACCCCCACGATTACTACGATGGTAACAGGCATGAATATTAGAATACTTCAAAAGTAAATCTCCCTGATCCCAAATAACCTGTGGATCTGGTCGAAGTAAATAAATATCTTTCCATCTCTCAAGTTTCATTCCTCTAGAACTATCAATAATTTCATAATCCTTCCAATCACTTGCAAGTCTCATCTAATCACCTTCTTCTTGTAGTTTAACATGATTTAACTGTAAAAAAAAGAAAAGTTTCTAAAAGAAAAATTCCCTTTTACGGATTAAAATATCTCTTTAACTTCTTTTCATCAATCCTTGGTTCATATCCCAAAATAATAGAAGCATATTGTTGACATAAATGATCTCCAGACATAAGAGCGCCCTCTTCTAGGGAAACACCTAATTTCTGTTCTACATATGGACTAAGTGCCTGAAATAAATTCCTATAACTCTCAATATAATTATCATATAGATTAGAACGAATTTCTACTGTATTAAAATCAAAATAATAGCTAATCTGTAATAACATAAAATAGAAATTAGTATTATCTAGTTTACTGTATAAATTAGACAACATCTCACGATCTGGAATGATTTCAAGAAGTGCATCATTAATTGCACCCATATTTTCATCAGAATAAGAATGCAAACAAACATCAGCCCCTAATACCTCAGACAGCATACGAATAAATAACCCCGAAGCATAATAATGATCAGCTGAATCCGAAACCTCATACGGACAAAATTCCTCAGTAAGCCAAACAGCCACTCCCTCATTCAAGAAGTTAAACGGAAGACCTCCATTTAGATGAACAACCTCATGATAAAAAGTACTATTAGTTGCATGACGACCTAATTGAATTTGATTAAAAAAGAAATTAGTCATCGTCTGCCCACGAACACCCCCATTAAATTGGAAGTTAGAAATAATATTTAAATTTTCATAGCGATTATTGATCTTTTCATAATCTAAATATGGATTTTGTTCGTAATATGAATCAAATGCTTTGAAAAACTCAGATTCTTCCTCAGTAATATTTGAATTATCTCGTAATGTATTAAAAAGAACATCTACTTTTTCCTCAGTAGATTCTAATCCCATAAATACAGAATTCTCTTCTATCTCAGATACAACCGAAGCTGTTGCATTGACTGTTAAATCTTTTTTTTCTTTATAAGGTGTAAAAGAAATCGTAGAAAGGAGAATTGTATATAAAAGTTCAAATAAATATACACTTATTTTTAACTTTGGATAAATCTTTTTAATATAATGGTTATTCCGAATAATTTGTGTCACTGATGAATAGGTATAACCTAAACTAATTAGTAACAAAAAAATATTTGTCGAGTCGAAACCCAAACTAAAAGAGAAAAAATATATACCCAATAATGCAAAAAAATAAAAAAGAGAAAAAGCAATATGGCTAAGCATGTGATCATGCATAACCTTTTTTAATTCCTGGTTTTGCATAAATTCTTTTTTTGAACAAAACTTTATTTGAATATTAGGGTTCTGTTTCTGTAAACTTTCAATATATTTCTCTAATGGAACCATATCTTCTTTTGTTTCCACAGAAAATTTAAATAAATCATATTTTTCTTTTCCACGCTCTGTAATTTTTTTAAGAAATCCCAAAATAATCTCTTGACTTCCATTCTGTTTCTCACAATAAACAATATGAAATTCCAAAGGTTTTTCCACACCTTTACTCATAGCCATCCCCCAAATCCCCCATATTATAGCACAAAACAAAAAATAATTCAATGAAAAAGAAAGAGACAAAATCTCCTTCTTTTTAAAGAACTTTTACCTTGAAATTTGATATGCCTTCTTTGCCAAAGCCAATACTTGAGAATTTTTTTGGGCTTTATACTGATTTGAAAGAATCTCGTTTCTTTCTTCCTCTGTCAAACAAACTACTGTTCCACTACTATTATTCAATAATTCTTCGATGTCATAACTATAAACAGGATAAACTTCTGTACAATCTAAACATTCTACAGCAAACCATCCAAAACTGGGCCACATTCCCTTCAGAATTTGTCCAATCATAATAGGATCTAAAGATTGACTCTCCAAATAATGAATCATTTCCTTTGCCTTATAAAAATCCTGATCACAAGTCGCCATACTACTACCACATTGAACAGTAGCAAATAAGTTAAGTAAATCATTAGTAGAAGGGGAATCTCCAGTAATCAACTGATACACGGATGCTCTAGGATTACAATAAATATCTTCCATATGCCATGCTTTCCCTTCTCGATATCCAAT
>JAAWDC010000051.1 GCA_022793565.1 Bacilli bacterium | reverse complement strand
TTGATAAATCGACATTGGGTTTTCTAAAACATAACTACTAATTAAAGATTCTAGCTTTTCTTGATAATTATCTAATTTATTTTTCATTACTTTATGTAACCGCAAAGTAATTTGACTTGTATATTCTAATACATCACTTTTATTTGGAACTGCCATTTCTGCTGCTCCTGTTGGTGTTGGTGCTCGTAAATCAGCAACAAAATCAGCAATTGTAAAATCGATTTCGTGACCTACCGCTGAAATAATGGGAACAGTAGATTGGTATATAGTCCTAGCTACGGTTTCATCATTGAAACACCACATATCTTCAATACTTCCTCCCCCACGTCCAACGATCAAAACATCTAAATCAAATTGTTGTGCTTTTTTTATTTGTTTTACAATGTTGGGAGCAGCAGAGGCACCTTGTACTAAACTAGGAAATAAGATCGTTTCTGTGAACGGCCACCTTCTTTCGATTGTCGATAAAATATCGCGAATGGCAGCACCAGTAGGGGCAGTTACAATTCCAATTCTTTGTGGAAATTTAGGAATTGTTTTTTTATGTTCTTTTGCAAAAAGACCTTCTGTAGCAAGTTTTTTCTTTAGTTGTTCAAATTGGAGATAGAGGCTTCCTACCCCATCTTCTATCATTTCTTCTACATAAATTTGGTATCCACCAGTTGCTTCATATACACTAATTCGACCGGTTACTAAAACTTTCATTCCATCTTCTGGACGGAATTTCATTTTAGAAACAGCAGAAGAAAACATGACAGCATTTATTCTTGAACCCTCATCTTTCAAAGTAAAATAGTAATGTCCTCTTGTATGTGCTTTAAAGTTTGAGATTTCTCCTTTTAGGAAAACTTGCCTTAAGTTATCATCATTATCGATTTTAAATTTAATATATCTTGTTAATTGTGAAACACTAATATATTTTTCTTGCATAGGAGTCTCTCTTATTTTTCTTTCTCATGATATATTTCATCTAAGACTGCGTTGATCATCTTAGTTACTTTATCATCTGAATATTTCTTTGATAGTTCAATCGCTTCATTGATTGCAACAATACTTGGGGTTTCTGTATATTCTAATTCATATATACCTATACAAATAATTGCTTGATCTACTTTATTTAGGCGATCCATTGGCCACTCTTTTAAATATTTATTGGCTTTTTTATAAAGTTCTTCTTTTTTAGATAAAACCCCATCGATCACAGTATCTACAAACTCATTCTCTACTTCTAATTGTTCTTTTATTAATTGATCAATCTCATATGGAATCGCTGTTTCTTCTAATAAAAAAACTTGATATAAGACTTTAACCATAATTTCTCTTAATTCACTACGACTTTTCATATCACTTCACCTGTAATTAGTCTACCATAATCAAAAAGAAAAGTCACTGAAAACATGCGACTTTTCTTTTAACTATCGATCTTGTTGTTACTTCTTTCCTTTCATTTCATTGGTTAAATCATAAAGAAAATGTAAAGCATCCATTGGGGTCATTTCTAGAGGATTTATTTCAGTTATCTTTTTTATTACTTCATTTTCTGTTGCAGGTTCTTTATTGTCAAAATCTAAAAATAAACTCGTTTGAGTGAAAGTTTGTTGCTTTTTTCCTTTATGCTCATATACAGATAGAATTTCACTGGCCCGTTCAATTAAACTGTGCGGAAGATGTGCAAGAGATGCAACATGTATTCCATAGCTTTTATCTACTGCACCACTTTTCACCTTGTGCAGAAAAGTGATTGTTCCTTTTTCTTCAATGGCACTCACATGAACATTTCTAAGATTCGGTAATTCAGAGGCTAAAGCAGTTAGTTCATGATAATGAGTGGAAAATAGAGTTTTTGCCTTAATCTTATCATGAATATATTCTAAAATTGCCTGTGCTAAACTCATACCATCATAAGTCGCTGTTCCTCGACCAAGTTCATCAAAAAGAATTAAGCTATTTTCTGTTGCATTACTTACAGCAATATTTGCTTCTTTCATTTCGACCATAAATGTACTTTCTCCACTCACTAAATCATCACTAGCACCAATTCTTGTAAATATGCGATCAAAAATTGGGATCATACAGCTTTTACATGGAACAAACGAACCAATTTGTGCCATGATAATAATGATTGCAAGCTGCCTCATATAGGTGCTTTTTCCTGCCATATTAGGGCCTGTAATTAGTAAGATGTTGGTATCTTTCCCCATCGATATATCATTGGGAACATAGTCCTTTTTACTAACTTTCTCAACAACTGGGTGTCGTCCGTCTTTGATATTAATTACCCTTTCTTCTGTAATAAAAGGACGCACATAATTATTTTCTTCTGCAATTGTTGCAAGAGATAGCATCATATCTACTTCTGCTAATACTTTGGCTATTTTCTGTAATCTACTAATATACCCTTTTGCTATTTCTCTAATTTCTTGGAACAGACGATACTCCAATTCTATAATCTTTTCCTCTGCTCCTAAAATAATGTCTTCTTTTTCTTTCAATAAGGGCGTAATAAATCGTTCGCAGTTGGCAAGTGTTTGTTTTCTTTCATATCCAAACTCCTCTTTAATTAGTGGGATACTTCCCTTACTGACCTCAATATAATATCCAAAAACTTTATTGAATCCTACTTTTAAGCTCTTAATACCTGTTCTTTCTTTTTCATCATTTTCAATTTGAATAATAAAATTTTTACTATTCTTTCTAATATCTTTTAATTCGTCAAGTTGTTTGTTATACCCCTCTTTTATTAGGGAACCTTCTCGTACTGTAATTGGTGCTTCTTCATTTATGGCATCTTCTAATAATTGACATAGTTCTTCTAATGTTTCTATATTTTTATCATAATCAATCTCTTGTAATATTGTATGAATATTAGGAAGTGCAAAGAGAGAGTTCTTTAATTGTAATAGGTCTCTAGCATTTACATTTCCATAGCCAATTCTACTAGATAAGCGTTCTAGATCATAAACCTTGTCTAATTCTTCTTTTAGCTCTTCTTTTTTTATAAATTCTGTTAGTAGTTTTTCAATAATATCGTAACGTCTTAAAATCTCTTTTTTGTTCGTTAATGGACTTTCTAGGTTTGCTTTTAAGTATCTACTTCCCATGGCAGTTTTTGTTTTATCCATTAGCCACAATAAAGAATATTGTCTTTCATGATTTCGAATGGTCTCAATCAATTCTAAATTTTTTTTGGTATGAATATCAAATAATAAATGTTCAGATTCATTTACAGTCTCTAATTTT
>JAAWDC010000050.1 GCA_022793565.1 Bacilli bacterium | reverse complement strand
GTGGTGCATGTGAAGGAGGAGATGCGTTCTTTTATTGCGGAAGAATTGGCAAAAGAGGGGATTCGTCCTTTCCATTTTCAAAAGAGTTTTGATGAACAAGAGAAAATAGTAAAAAAGATTGTTTTTAATTATCGAGATAAAATTGAATGGTTGGAGATTGAGAGAGTTGGAACTAAGTATATTGCTAAGGTGGAAGAGAGAAAGTATTCTCCACTTGATAAAGAAACAGAACCACGAGATATTATTGCGAAAAAAGATGGTCGTATTTTACAATTAGAAGTTGCTGAGGGAACAATCCTTGTTGCCAAAGACCAATATGTAAAAAAAGGAGATATTTTAGTTTCAGGGCAAATTAAAAATAAGGATACTGTGATGGCTAAGGTTCGTTCGAAAGGGAAGGTATATGCAACCACTTGGTATACGGTTCAAGTATCCTTACCATATCATTATCAAGAGGAGATTAAGACAGGAAGAAAAAGAAAGGCACTTTCTATTCAATTTTTCTCTAATCGTTGGAATTTATTTCAGTTTTCTTCTTATCAAGATAGTAAAGTAACACCACTTTTTCAAATTAAAAATAATTTATTACCATTTTCTATTTCCTGGAATGAGGAAGAGGAAATAAGAAAAACAGATAAGGTTTACACTAGAGAACTTGCTATTTTAGAAGCCTCTTCTTTGGCACGTGAAAAATTGAAAAATCAACTTGGCAGTGATATAGAAATATTATATGAAAAAAGTTTGAAAATTACAGAAGAAGATAGTAAAATAGATATAGAAATCTTTTTGACTGTTAAAGAAGATATTACAGCATACCAAAAAACACCGGAGGAACTACCAAACACAGAAAGTTAGGTGATTTTATTGATAACACCACTAGATAATACCGTTAAGGGGGTAATGGAATTTACGTGGCCGATGATGATTATTTGTATTTTGATTATCTCCTCTCTTCGTATTGCAGATATTATAAAAAATCAAAAAAAAGTAATATTTTATCGAGAAATTTTAACGCTTTTTTTTATGATTTATGTTCTTTGTTTATTTCAAATTGTAACGTTCGAGGATCCATTGGTTTCCTCTTTGGATCAACGATTTAACTTAATTCCTTTACGAGAAATTCTCAGATATCCATTCGGAAGTAGACTTTTTGTTAAGAACGTAATAGGAAATTTAGTGTTATTTATGCCATATGGTTTTTTTGCGATGTATTTTACAAAGATGGATAATAAATATTATGCATTCTCTTTAATTGCATTTGCTTCTATTACAATTGAAACTACACAACTTGCTATTGGTCGTATATTTGATATTGATGATATTATTTTGAATATTATCGGTGGAATGATCGGATATGGGATCTATCGGTTATTAACAAAATTAGGAGATTCGTTACCTAGAATTTTCTTAAACAAATGGATACTTAATATTATTTCTTTGGTATTAACTGGTATTTTAGTAGGTTATTTATGGATGGTGGTTGTATAATGCAAAATTGTTGTGGGATATTTAATGAGACAGAAGAAAATTTAGACAAAGAAATTGAAATATTAGAAAAACTTCTTTCTTTTGCCTGTCAAAAAGAACAGATTCAGAATGCAGAATTTAATGTTATATTTGTTAGTAAAGATGTTATTCATCAAATGAATCGTGATTATCGAGGCGTAGATCGCGTTACTGATGTTATTAGTTTTGCACTAGAAGATAATAAAACAATAGATTTAAATGTTCGGTTATTAGGTGATATTTATATTTGTGTAGATCGAGCACGGGAACAAGCGATAGAGTATAAGCATAGTTTTTTGCGAGAACTAGCATTTTTATCCGTTCATGGATTCCTTCATTTATTAGGATATGATCATATGGAGGAAGAGAAAGTTATGTTTGGTAAACAGGAAGAAATTTTAAATGAGTTTGGAATTAAAAGAGGTTCAGTTTATGAAGAAAAATAGAAATAAAGATGCCGGAAGTATATTTGTTAAATATAAAAAAGGAATTGTACAAGCCTTGAATGGGATTGTGTATGCGATTGAGAAGGAATTGAATTTACTTGTAATTATGTTTTTCATACTTCTTATATTGATTTTTTGTTTTATTTTTCCAGTTACTATTCCTGAGTTACTAGCAATTGTAATCAGTTCTTTTTGCTTGATGGCTTTTGAGATGGTCAATACTTCAGTAGAGGCATTAACCGATTTGGTAACTACTAAGGATCATCCACTTGCGAAGATTGCTAAAGATTCAGCCTCTGGTGCAGTTTTTCTTTTTTTTCTTATTTTTATTGTAGTTTTAGGTATTGTTTTCGTACCAAAAATTATGGCGATTTTTTAGGAGGAAGCTATGTTAGAGAAGTTAAGGAAGCTGGCTGAGAATTCACAAAGTAGATATTTTCATTTTCCAGTGAGTTGTATTTTAGAGTGTCATGATAAAACGGTATTTTATGGGGTTAATGTTGAGACTTCATCTCCTGCCGCAGGAATTTGTGCAGAAAGAAATGCCTTATTTCAAGCACTTGCTAAAGGTTATCAAAAAAAAGATTTTCTAAGGATACATATTTATAGTCAAAGTAAGAATTCTATTACTCCTTGTTTTATTTGTAGACAAGCTTTGATTGATTATTGTCCGTTAGATATGGAAATTATTAGTTATACAGAGGATGGGAGTACTAAGACTTTTTCTTTGAGTGAACTTTGTACTTATCCATTTCAAGAGGAGGACTTTAAATGAGAAGTGGTTTTGTTAGTATAGTAGGGCGTCCTAATGTTGGAAAAAGCACTTTGTTAAATAGTCTTCTTGAGACAAAGTTGGCGATTACTTCAGATAAAGCGGGAACTACTAGAAACATTATTCAAGGGGTCTATCAAGATGAGGATAGTCAAATTATTTTTGTTGATACTCCAGGAATTCATAAGCCTATGAATAAACTTGGTAGTATCTTAAATCAAAAGGCTTATTCTAGTACAGGTAATGTTGATTTGAT
>JAAWDC010000049.1 GCA_022793565.1 Bacilli bacterium | reverse complement strand
TATAGACTAATCAGTTTTTATTTTCTTTATAATTAGATTTCAGGAGATATCTATCTCTTGAGCCTATAGAATAGAGACTTAATTTTATCTTTTTCCGGAGACAAACATATCTGATCTATACAACTTGATGTCGTTATCCTGACAGGTCCTTTTATAAGAACTGCGACAAGGATACTGCAAATTTCAATATTAACTGTTTATATTTTATTCGCTTTTTTATTCCTTGATATTTTTAGAAAAATTTAAAGCTATTATATATAAAATAATTTTACGTTGATATAGTATGACTACTTCAATTCATATTCTCCAAAATATGAATTATCTATAGTTAATTTTGTTAAATCTTTTTGCTTTTTAAAATCCGTTCCAATTAATAAATGATGAAGGGATCGAATAATTGCCCCATGAGAGACAATTAAAATGTTCTGGCCTGGGTATTTTTTCTTAATATCGTTTAAGAATTCTTTGCTTCTATTTATTACATCTTGAATTTTTTCAACTCCATGTTCATTACTGTTTAAAGAATAATTCCAATATTTCTTAGGATCGTATTCTTTTCTTGGCTTATTTTCATATTCTCCTAAATCACGTTCGATTAATCTAGAATCTTCTTCAATATATACTCGATCTCCCGCTAGAATTACAGCCGTTTCCCAAGTCCTTTTTAAAGGTGATGTAATGCAAAGATCAATTTTTTTGTCCTGTAATTTTTCTTTTAGTTTCTTTGTCTCTCTAACTCCTGTATCATTTAAAGAAAAACGATTATCCCTTCCCTGCATTTTCCCTTCATAATTGGCTTCTGTTTGTCCATGACGAACTAAATATATTTTCATATCATCACCTACTTATATTGATAAATGGAGATTGTCTTACTTCCATACCTTTTCTCTTTTATTTTTCTTAACATAGCATAGTCACTTTTTAAATCGTCACTTTCAAATTCACACACGATAATTCCATCCTCATTGATTAAGCACTTTTCAGTTAAGATCCCCAAAATTTCCTCGATATTTTGATATCGATAAGGAGGATCTAAAAAAATTAAATCAAACTTCCTATGATCTTCTTCAAAAAGAGCCAAAGCCTTTTGATAATCTAAATTTAAAAGGTTAGCATTCTCAATTCTAAACTCTTGAAGTGTTTTCTTAATATTAGCAATACACTTTGGATTGGAATCTACAAAAGTGCAATCCATAGCCCCATTGCTTAAAGCTTCAAGTCCAAGACTCCCAGTCCCTGCAAAAAGATCTAAAACAGAAGCATCTCGTAATTTAAGCTGAATCATTCCAAATAAACTTTCACGAATCCGATCCTGTGTTGGTCTTGTACCCTCTACATTATACCCAATAATCTTTCGTCCTTTATAAATACCACTAATAATTCTCATAAGAAGCAACTATCTCCTTTCCCCGTTAACTGATTTAAGATCTGATTGATTTGTAAAGATAAAACATAAAGCTCATTTTCAAACTTCTGATAATCCTGATAATCTTTATTTTCAAACAATTTCTTCTTTCTTGCTCTGTACTCCTCAGAATAAATATTAGTACATTCCTGAAGGAACTGAATCTCCTTTAGAAGATCCTCATCTAAAAGCAATCTCTCTCTATGCTTTTTAGCTTCCTGGTATAAAGTACTATTTCCAATTAACAATCGCAACTCCTCTAATTTTTGTTCAATTACTTCTTCCATTGAATCACCTCAATAAACCATAAAACAAAAATAACTCTATATATCAAGTATACCACAAAATAGTTTTTTTAATCGAACGGAAAAGAAAATAACAAAAAAGAATCGATGAATTAACATCAACTCTTCTAATTAATCATATCCATAAATGTACGAACTAACTCTACTTTTTTACTAATTTCATCAATCTTATCGCTTGGGTTCAAATGATAATAATCCTTAACTTCTTGTTCCAAATTTTTAATAGACTCCGGATATCGATTTAAAACTTTATACCAAGCTGTATTTTCTCTTAGATAATGATATAAATATGGATTCCGACGGATCTGAATCTGCGTTTCTATATTCATTAATCTTCCAAATGCTTATAAAGTGGTCGAGCTTGATATTGTTCTTGCTTTTTTGTAGCCGTAAAATCTTGTAATAATAAAACTGCTTTTTGTAATCCGTCCACACCCTTTTTTACAGTATCTAAATCCATTGACTTAATCATATTAAAAATATCCTTTAAAGAAGTATCTCCAATAGTTGCTTGACTAGAAACACCAGTAGAATTTACCTGTCTTAATGTGTCATTCGTAGCCTGTTTATTATTAAAGTAAGAGTTCCAAATAGAATTATTTTCTCCATATAAATCATACATCTCATACAATTTTTGCCAAGTAGTATCACCCGTATTTACATAAGAGACTAAACTTGGATGACTTCTAACAAATCGTTTAAACGTTTCCTTTGACATAAGATCACCTATTTTATCTTATGTGTATTATTCAGAAAAAATCTCTTTAATCTTTCAAAAAATCATCAATCGTCATTAACCGATCATCTATTTCTTTAATAGAAATCTTCTTTTTATCTTTTTGTTCTATAGGTTCTACTTCAGAAACAGCATCCGTTGTAGTTTCTATAGAATCCATTAGAGTTGTATCTGAGATATCTGCTAGTAGTTGATTCTTTTTAACAAGCTGTATCATTAAGAAACAATCATTAATTTCTTCCTTAGAGATATTAGATCCTGTAGAATATCGATCCATAATTGGAAATTCTGTATTCCTAAACAATTGAATAATAGAAGACTTTAATCCAACATGATCTTTAGAAGAAACTGGATATGCCTTTATAATCTTATATGGATTACTCTTTACTTCACGTAAAATCAATAAACCACGACGTGCTCGAGTACTCTTTTCAAACTCTGTAATTTTAACTCTTTTTCCTGTCCCCTTATCTGTAACAATCAACAAATGTTCATGTTGTCTTGGATCAAAATTAGAACCATTAGTTACAGTATCTGTCTTTAAACTAATTGCTTTAACTCCACTTGCTTTAAGCCCCACGATAGGAACATCATTCTTAGAGAACCATAACCCATAACTATCTGTAGTAGATAAGAAAATATCATCATACTTCGTCTCAAAAACACTGACTACTAAGTCCCCATCTTTAAGTTTCATACAAGACACTGGTTTAGAATATCTAGAAACTTGAAATTCCTTTAATGGTGTACGTTTAATCATTCCTTTTTTAGTAATAATTGTAATATCGATTTCCTTATCAAAATCAATGACTGGTAAAGCAAAAACAATTTCTTCCTTCTCTTCTAGCTTGATCAAATTACTAATATGCTTTCCTAAATCTTTCCACTTCATATCTGGAATTGTATGGATAGGCACATATAAATAATTTCCAAGGGAGGTAAATAGTAATATTGTATCTAACGTATTAAGTTCATAAAGACCTATCATATAATCTGTTTCTTTTAAGGCAACTTCATCTCCACAAGAAGCCTGATAACTACGTAAGCTAGTTCTTTTTACATATCCATCCTTTGTAATAGAAACGATTACATCCTCTTTTGGCAACATCACTGTTGTATCTATTTTAATCTCTGTAATCTCATCTTTAATCTCTGTCTTTCTTGGTACTGCATATTCATGTTTTACCTTTCGAAGTTCATCCTTCATTACACCTTTTAATTTCTCTTCATCAGCCAAGATTGCTTCTAAGCCAGTAACAATTGTTTTAAGATTTGCAAGTTCTTCTTCTAACTGCACAACATCTGTATTCGTTAAACGATAAAGTTGTAATGTAATAATTGCCTCTGCTTGCTCAACGGTAAAATCAAACTCTTTTACTAAATTATCTCTAGCATCTGCCTTGTTTTTACTAGCACGAATTACTCGAATTACTTCATCCAAAATAGAAAGACATTTGATCAAACCTTCTACTATATGAAGACGTGCCTTTGCATGTGCCAAATCAAAATGAGTCCGCTTTAAAATAACTTCTCGCTGATGTTGAATGTAAGAATCTAAAACATCTAAGATACCAAGCAATTTAGGTCTACGATGGTCGATTGCAATCATATTAAAGCTATAACTAATTTGTAAATCGGTATTCTTTAATAGATAATTCAAAACCAAATCACGATTGACATCTTTCTTTAAATCAATTGCAATTCTTAAACCTTCTCGATCAGACTCATCTCTTACTTCCAAAATACCTTCGATCTTCTTATCTATTCGAATCTCGTCCATTTTACGAACAAGCATTGCTTTATTCACTTCAAATGGAATTTCTGTAACAATTAGTGCTAACTTTCCTTTTGATTCCTCAAATTCAGTTTTTGATTTAACGACAATTTTGCCCTTTCCTGTCTCATAAGCTCTCTCAATTTCTTTAATTCCTTCAACAATACCACCCGTTGGGAAATCTGGACCTTTAACAATAGACATAATTGTCTCTAATCTACAATTTGGACTGTCGATTCTTTTAATAGTAGCATCGATAATTTCTCCTAAATTATGTGGAGGAATATTAGTTGCATACCCAGCAGAAATTCCAGAAGTTCCATTAACCAAAAGATTGGGAAAACGGGCTGGTAAAACGGTAGGTTCTAACTCAGTATCATCAAAATTAGGAGCCCAACTAACAGTATCTTTATCTAAATCACGTAATAATTCATTACTAATTTTAGAAAGACGGGCTTCTGTATAACGCATCGCAGCAGGACTATCCCCATCCATACTACCATTATTCCCATGCATATCAATATATGGTGTATTTTGTTTCCACCACTGACTCATTCGAATCATAGCATCATAAATAGAAGAATCTCCATGTGGATGGTAATTACCCATGACATTTCCAACTGTTTTTGCACTTTTACGATATGGTTTATCATAAGTATTACGATCCCGATACATTCCATATAAAATTCTTCTTTGTACTGGTTTCAATCCATCACGAACATCAGGAATTGCGCGGTCTTGGATAATATATTTAGAATATCTACCAAACCTTTGTCCCATGATCTCTTCTAAAGTATAATTAAATATTTTCTCTACAATCTCTGGAGATTTTTCTTTTTTCATGATTCCACATCCTAACGCGTAATTTTTTTAATATAATAATTATCAATCTGATGGATAATTTTCTGATAATTTTTTTCTTTTTGACTATTCAAATATTCCCAGATATTCTCCTTAGGATCTAACTTCAATAAAAGCAACAACTGTTCCATATAATATAACTGTGTAGCACGATTGTACTCTCGATTCTCAATAATTTCTTCTGCCATCTGCTCAAAATGTACAACAATTCTAATTTATCTTAAATGCTCATATTTATCTATCGTATAGGCTAAAATAGCAACTAAACAATAAATCTTATGAAACTTTGGTAATTTTTGATACTTATCTGGTGCTTTTTCTACATATGTTTCTAAAATATCAAGACGTTCCTGTCGAATTGCCAATGATATGTTTTGTCTAGAATTCGCTTTTGCAGCAGCAATACAATAAAGCAGAAGGCTATTCTTACGGACATATTTTAATACTACATTTTTCTTGGCCATACTACGCCCTCTTTCTATTTCGTAATTGTATAATCATCTTCTAATGAGAAC
>JAAWDC010000048.1 GCA_022793565.1 Bacilli bacterium | reverse complement strand
TTATTTCTGTTTGAATTATCTCTTTTATATCCTTAGAAAAATCATATGGCTTTCCTTTGAAGTGATGATTAGGCTTTAATGCTTCAATTATTTTTATAAGAATGTTCTTTTTTTCTTTCTTTGATAATTGATACCATATTTCATACAATGTTTTTCCATCTATTTTTTCTATTATTTGAAAATGATATGGAATTATAGTGTTTGTTATATCACTCATATAAGATTTTGGAATATTTAAATTTTGTTGATTTCTTTCATAAAAGGCAATTTCATTTCGGAATTTTTCCTCATTTTGACGATTTGTACAAATTCTAACAATATATTCTCCTACACTATAAATGGTATTTGTAAATCCCCTATTAATTTTTGTATATTTTTTTCCTTCTAGCATTGGGATTTCTTGAAGCAGTGTTTCTATATATTGATCCTCTTTTTTATCTTCTTCCTTTGTTATCTGGCAAATAATTTTGTACATTGGTCCAATCAATTGCAAATATCGATTGATTTCTAAGATAACTTTAGTTACTTCTTTTTTCGCAAGTTCTACTTCTTCACTGTCTTGAGTTTTGATTCCTAGGCTTCTTTCTAAATTATACCAGAGCCATTCAAATCGTCCAACTAAATTTCCACAGATGGTGAAATATCGTTTGTGTTCAAATTTTCTATATTTCACATATTCTTCTATGATAGTTTTGAACTTATCTTCATTAAAGTTACCACTTAAGAATCCTGACCATGAGAGTGCTACTTCAATTAACTCTTGGTAGGGGTTACTAAATCCTGCAGATTCCCAATCAATAATTATGGGTGTTTCTTTGTTCCAAAGTACATTTTTAGGATCCAAATCTCTATGGCATAAAACCTGGATCTGATTACTCTCATTAAATCTTTCATTCACTCTTTTCATAATTGAATTATATTTCCTATAATTTTTTAAATATAGTTCTTTATATGGCATTTTTGAAAAATTCTTATTTTTCAAGTATTCATCCCATAAATAAGTACTTTTATATTCTGAGATAGTTTTATCTAAGTTTAAATTAGAATTATCAAGGCTATGAATTTTCACTAATGCTTGCGCTATTTTTTTACAGTGTTCTACTGTTATTTGGTCATCTGTTAATATCTTCCCTTCTACATATTCAAATACCATGTAATATTGTTCTTTGAACTTATTTATATAGGAGTCCTGAATCAATATAGCACTTGAAACTGTAATTCCACTATGCTTGGCTAAGTTTGAAATTTCTTCTGACTTTATAAAATTTTCATAACTACCTTTTCTAGACATTACTTCTGGATTTAAAATTTTAATTGCATAAATACCTTGGTCTGTTTGAACCTTTCGCATTTTGTGCATAAGTCCACCTGCTAATTTCTCAACTTGTAAGACTGTCCCTAAATTATATTTTTTACAAAAATAATCTATTTCCATTTTCTTCTCCTAATATTTTTCTGTTGCAGTCCTTTATATTATTTATTTTTTACATACTGAAATTCTAAATATCCAGTATTATTATCTAGGTCATTTCTTAATTGCAAGCTTGGGTCATGGTTTGTACATTCCATAAGTAGATTTATCAAGTTTTCTGTTTTTAGTTGACTAATCAGATCTTGTTTTCCTACAAAACGATTATATCTCAATCGGTCTGCTTCGTACCTTTTCATTTCTTTTTGTAATCTATATTCTGGCAACCACTGGTGTGATTCTATTCTTTCTTTGGTCCAAGTTGTATGAAACTCTTCCTCCACTCTTTCACTCAACAATTCATGATACCGGTAATTTAATACTTGTAATATAGGAATCTTAATACGATAAATTCCACATCTTTTTAATAGTTTCAAATATGCTTTCATTGCATACAACTTACCTGGATGCACATTCTCCTCTTCTATAAACTTATTTAATTTATATAAAAGTCGTTCAATTTTTGGTACTCTCCCCTTATTTATATCATTTTGTACTGCATATATATAGCAAACTTTTTGATTGTTCTCTATGCGAATATCATAGTATATCTGAGGTAGATTATGTGTTTTAAAGTCTTTTGTTTCAATCCAAAATGTCGCAGCTCTAGTTGTCTCATCCCAAGTTCTGTTTATTTTTATTTGTACAGAAACGTCATTTTGATGAAATTCTCCAATTTTTTCTGGTTTCTCTCTTAAATGATCTAACTCTCTATTTTTTAAAAAGTCTAGTTGCTGCTTTAAAAAATGTTCAACCTCTAAGAAGTCAGTTGGACCCATTCTTAGCCAGATACGTCTCATTAGTATAATGCATAATGCACGTGCAGAATGTTTTTCCCCATACATACTGTATAAATGTGCTTGCTCGTTGGTAATTTCTGTTAAGTAATTAAAAAATTTTTGGTAGTCTTTAACTATGATTGTTGGACAAAGTGCATCTTCATTTAGATGTCTTAGTGTATCAATATCTTTTTCTGTAATATCTGGAATCCACCAACCTTCTACTCTATATGGATTTTCCATTGTATGATAAAAATAATCATAGGCATCTTCTTCAAAAATAAAATTTATTCTAGGAGTTTCATCTTCATCTTTTATCTCATAAATTGTTTTCTCTAAGAATAATTCTATAACTTCTTTATATTCTACTTTATTGTCCCATTCGCACATATGGATCCTCTTTTCTTGTTGCATATTATAACACGATTTTTCTTATATTTAAAACCAGTTTATATTTATTCTTGAATTATCTCACATTGTTCTTTGTACCAAGCTGGAGTACATACCATTATTATTTTACAATCTCCCTCCCAATAATAAAATTCTTCTCGATCAATTTGAATTAGATCTCCTTTTTTAAATATAACTTCTTGATCTTTTTTGCAAATCTTTCCTGTTCCCTCTAAAATATAAGCAATTTCTTTACATTTTTTATTCGTACAATACCCTTTCTCTGGATATCTTCCTGAAATGGTATTAATAGCAAAATCTATTTCTTTGTCTTGTAATTCTAAAGAGTATTCTAATAATGTACTTGTATTACTATTTTTTATATTTGTTGCTTTTTCATATTTTATATATTTCATTTTTATTCTCCTTTTTTTTGATAAAAGTTTCTAGATTGTATTTTCTT
>JAAWDC010000047.1 GCA_022793565.1 Bacilli bacterium | reverse complement strand
GGAGGAAAAGAATATGACAGATACAATTGACAAATTAGAAGATTTAGTCGTAATTAAGCGAAATGGAAAGAAAGTGAGTTTCGATAGTAAAAAAATCACTTTGGCAATTAAAAAAGGCTTCGATAGTGTCTTAGAAAATGGAGACGATGAAGAGGAAAGTGGAAGTAGATATAGTGAAAAAGATATCCAAAAAATCTACCAAGCTGTTGTAAATAAGATTGAGAAAGATTATATTGTAATAGGAAAAATCAAGATTGAAGAAATTCAAGATATGATTGAAGAGGAATTAGAAAAGAAGGGGTATAATGATGTTTACCAATCATTTTCTAATTATAGAGAAAGAAGAAATCAATCTAGAAGATCATTCTTTGATGATAAGAAAACACATAAATTCTTAAAATCATTAGAAAACTTAGGATTAAAATCTGCCAATGAGGAAGATGCAAAGCGTGAGAATGCCAATATTGATGGAAACTCTCCAATGGGAACGATGCTGCAGTATGGGGCAACAGTTTCTAAAGAATTTGCCAAAGCATATCTAATGAAACCAGAATATGCAGAAGCTCATGATAATGGAACAATTCATATTCATGACATGGATTTCTTCGCAATGGGAACGACAACTTGTTGCCAAATTGATCTATCTAGACTATTTAAAAATGGGTTTGATACAGGACACGGATATGTTCGTCCACCACAAGATATCTCAACCTACGGATCTTTAGCAGCAATTGTTGTGCAAGCAAATCAAAATGATCAACACGGAGGGCAAGCGATTCCTGCGTTAGATTATTATCTTGCTCCAGGAATTTTAAAAACATTCAAAAGACAATTTAAGCAAACAATATATGACTATATTGATTTAATGGGATTTTGTCCATTCATAAATATGGATCGTTTGGCAAAAGAAATTGATAAATTACACAGCATTGAATTTGATATTACAGAATTTTATAGTTTTGCTAAAGAATCTACTACAATAGAACAAATTTTAAATAAGAGTTATGAGAAAGCTATAGATAAGACAGAAAGAGCAACATATCAAGCAATGGAAGCATTTATTCATAATTTAAATACAATGCATTCAAGAGCAGGAGCACAAGTTCCATTTTCTTCTGTAAACTTTGGTACAGATACTTCCCCAGAAGGAAGAATGGTAATCAAGAATTTCTTACTAGCTCAAGATCAAGGATTGGGTCGTGGAGAAACACCAATTTTCCCAGTATCTATATTTAAAGTAAAAGAAGGAATAAACTACAATAAAGAAGACAAAAATTATGACTTATTCAAATTAGCTTGTAAAGTATCTGCTAAGAGATTATTCCCAAACTTCTCCTTCATTGATGCTCCACACAATTTACCATACTATCATCCAGGAGATCCAAATACTGAAATATCATATATGGGATGTAGAACAAGAGTAATTGGAGACGTAACAGATCCAAACCATGAAGTAGTAACAGGACGTGGAAACTTATCATGGACAACCATCAATCTTCCACGACTAGGAATTAAATATGGAATTTGTTTAAAAGAAAGAGAAAAAGCAGATATGAAAAGCTTCTATAGAGAATTAGAAGAATTAATGGATATGGTAAAAGATCAATTGTTAGAACGTTTTGAAGTTCAATGCAACAAACGTTGTTATAACTTCCCATTCCTTCTAGGACAAGGTGTATGGACCAATGGAGAAAAGTTAAAACCAACAGATCGTCTTCGAAAAGTATGGAAACATGGTTCTTTATCGATCGGTTTTATCGGACTTGCAGAATGCTTAAAAGCTTTAACTGGAAAACATCATGGCGAAAATGAAGAAAGCCAAAAACTAGGATTAGAAATCATCAAATTTATGCGTAAGAAATGCGATGAATATTCAGAAAAATACAATCTAAACTTTGCATGTCTTGCAACACCAGCAGAAGGGTTATCCGGAAGATTTACTGGAATTGATAAAGCGATTTATGGAAAGATTCGTGGTGTGACGGACAAAGAATATTATACGAATTCATTCCACGTACCTGTTTATTATAACATTAGTATCACAGGAAAAATAGAAACAGAAGCACCATATCATACACTGACAAATGGAGGACATATTTCTTATATTGAGTTAGATGGAGATGCAGCACAGAATGTGGATGCTTTTGAAAAAATTATCCGTATTATGAAAGAATCAGGAATCGGGTATGGAGCAGTAAACCATCCAGTAGATCGAGACCCAGTTTGCGGATATGTTGGAGTCATCAATGATGTTTGTCCAAAATGTGGTAGACATGAATTTGAAGGAGTTCCAATGGAAAGATTAACTGGTGAAGATTGTAACTGTGGTAGATAGAAATAAAAAAAGAGAAAGAAAGGAAGAAAGTTATGGAAAAAATAGTAGGAGAAGGAAAAGGATTTGAAAGGATTAGAAGAGTAACAGGATATTTGGCAGGAGATGTTTCTAGATTTAACAATGGAAAAAGAGCAGAAGAAAGAGACCGTGTAAAACATAGTGGATACAAAGATATTTGCAAAAAAATTGAAAAAGAAGCTGCATAGACTATGGAAATTCGTTTAGCTGCTGATTTACAGGAAGATAGTATTGTCGATGGAGAGGGAATTAGAACTGTTCTTTGGACACAGGGATGCCCTCACCATTGTCCTGGATGTCATAATCCCCAAACACACGATTTTAGTGGAGGACTTCTAGTCGATGTTGAAGATGTAAAAGATAGGATCGATGAACTAAAAGGACAAGATGGATTGACCTTTTCAGGAGGAGATCCTTTCGTACAGGCAAAGGCATGTGCAGAAATAGCTAGATATGCAAGAAGTTTAGGATTAAACATATGGTGTTATACAGGATATACCTATGAACATTTAGTGGCAATGGCAAAAGAAAAGGCAGAGATCATAGAATTCCTAAATGAAATTGATATTCTAGTGGATGGAAAATTTCTTTTAGAGAAGAAAAGCTATAGTGCTTTATTTCGTGGAAGTACCAATCAAAGATTGATCGATGTAAAAGAAAGTCTAAAGCAACATATGACAGTACTAAAAAAAGAAGAAGAGGAAGAAATATTTTCGTTTACACCTAGGAAACAACAAGGATTGTATGTATAATGGAAGTGTTGACACTTCTTTTTTTATGGAGGGATTTATATGAGTAGTACCCAGATATTAGACGGTAAAAAGGTTAAGGATCATCTATTGCGAGAGTTAAAACAAAGATATGAGCACTTAGCCATAAAACTCCATCTTGTAGTAATTCAAATTGGAAATTATCAAGAAAATGAACTTTATTTAAGACAGAAACGAAAAATGGCAGAATATCTTGGAGTGCATTTTACAGAAGTCTCATATTCAATAACAGAACCCTCATCTACCATTTTAAAAGAAATAGAAAAAATGAATCGAGATCCTAATATCCATGGAATTATGATTCAAAGTCCCGTTCCTAAACATCTCTCTTTCCTTGAATTAGTAGATGCCATTGATCCTAAAAAAGATGTGGATGCATTAACTTCATACCATCAAAAGGACATAGAACCAAAAATAATACCAGCTACTGTGCGAGGGGTTTTAGAATTACTAAAATATTATCAGCTATTGCCCCAAAATAAAAAAATTGTTGTTATAGGGAAAAGTATTCTAGTAGGCTTACCACTATTTAAAATATTAGAAAAAAAGAATGAAGTAATATTATGTGACTCAAAAACGGAAGATATAGAAGAAAAGATAAAAGAAGCTACCTATATATTTATAGCGATTGGGAAACCTAAGTGGCTAAAAAGGCAGATGATACAAGAGAATACAGTCATTATTGATGTCGGAACAACTTTGAGGAACGGAAAATTATTAGGGGATTGCGATTATATAGAAGTTCTAGGGTATGCAAAAGCTGTTACCCCTGTGCCTGGAGGAGTTGGACCACTTACTGTAGTATCTTTGTTCAAAAACTTAATAGATCTTTATGATAGAGGGAAATAAAACCTCTATTTTTATTTGCCCTTTTAAAAAAATTTTAGTATAATAAGCAACATTTAGGAGGTACTTGTATGAAATTAACCTTTGAAAGAAAAATTGAAGAATATCAAAACTGGGTTCTAGCCCATGGAAAAACACCACCCAAAAAAGCAAAAATAAAGTTTTCAGACGAAAGTGATATGCGCTCTTGGGGACATAATTGGCGTCGTTATGTAAGAGATTTTATCAAAGCACACCCTCAAGAAATACTACCAGAGAAGCTTCAAAAGATAGAAGAAATGTGTCAAAATATTGAAAATGAATCCGAAGGAAAAATTCAGCTGGCTGCCAAAAAGGAGGAAATGTCCTCTAGAATTGAGCAATATATAGAAAAAACAAGGGAATTAGGAAGAAGACCAACGGAAAAAGATAAAGCTTATTTCCGTGATGGCAAAGATATGGTAGAGTGGTATTATGATAGTAATAATCGGTATGGGAAAACAGAGAATAACAGCAAAGATAATGTAAGCCAACCACTAAATCCTTTTCAAGAAATGAAAAGACAACTATACCAGGAAGGATATTATAAGGGTCAATTATGGAAAATAGAACCATTAACATATCAAGAAAAAACAGAGGAATATTTATCATATGTCATAAAAAATAAACGTGTTCCAGAATTGGAGGATACCTTCTCAGATGGTGGGAAAATGGCTAATTGGTATCATAATCAATTAGTAGTAATTCACTCTGAACAAAGAACCAAGAAGACACTTTCAAAAAGTAGGATGAAAGAAATAGAACTTTTTGCGTGGATGGAGAATGAAATTTTAAAAGTTAAAGACATTCCAATCATTCGTAAACCTAGAATGACTACAGAAGAAAAAAGAAAATACTTTATCACCTATATAGACAAGAAAGCCTTTTGTTCGAATAAAAGTAGCTTTTTCTTCCCAGACGAAACAAGTGTAAATAATTGGTTTTTTACTCACAAAGACGAGGTATCACAATATCTTCCTGAACATATAAAATTAACATTTGAAGAACGTATTTTAGAATATTTAGAAATGGTAAAAGAAAACCAAAAGAAACTAAATACGAGAGATCCACGTCTCTTTTCAGATCAAACCTCTGCTGCTATATGGATTATGAAACAAGAAAATAGAACTAGAAAGGAATGTTCCCAAAATGCATCCGTTTCCAATTTAAGGATGAGTGAACTATACATATTGGCATTACTAGATGACTATATCTACACATTAAATCATCAGAAAAGATCAATGCCAGAAAATAAAACACCACTAGATACTACGCCTTGGGTAAAAAGAATTAAATCTTCAGTCCATTAAATTCTTTGATGAGATCTTTAGAATTTGATTAGAGTATGATATAATCAAAAAGATATAGAATCAAAGGAGATACATATGGAAAAGAAGAAAACAAAATCGGAAATTGTGAAGATGTTGTTAAATAAAGACTTAGAAACAGAAGATGAAAACCAACTATTAGATTTATTGATCGATCAACCGATTGCGATAGATGTCGATAAAGAAGAAGAAAAAAACAGAAGTATAGGAGACAAAATAGCAGATAAATTAACAGCTATTACAGGGAGTTGGAGTTTCATTATTGGCTTTTTAATCTTCTTGCTATGTTGGATTATGCTAAACTTATTCATAATAGATAATTTAGATCCGTACCCATTCATCTTATTAAATTTAGTTTTGTCATGCATTGCGGCACTACAAGCACCAATTATTATGATGAGTCAAAATAGAGAAGCCAAAAGAGAAATTTTAAGAAACCAGAATGATTATAAAACAGATCTAAAAAGTGAATTAATCTTAGAAGAACTTCATGATAAGATGGAAACTATTTTAAAGAATCAAGATAAAATTCTTACCTATTTAAAAGAAAAGGAACAAAGTGGAAGATGAGAGATAAAACAGTTTATGCAAAAAAAATGGATTTTATTTTTGGTTCTACTCCTTCTATTTATAGTACTTACATGGACCATCTTAAAAACAGAACCTTTTTGGCTAGATCAAAAAATTTCTTTGTTTATAGAATCGATCCGTAATCCGCAAATGACAGTCCTATTTAAATGGATCACAAACCTTGTTAGTGTTCCAGCTCTAGTAGTTGTGTGCCTATTAATATATGGAAATAAATCAACTAGAAAAGATGGGAATATCATAGTACTAAACCTAGCTGTTGTTGCTACTTTAAATTCTTTACTAAAACTAGTCTTTGCAAGAGATAGACCTACAGGGATTTCTTTAATTCAGGAAACAGGGTATAGCTTTCCCTCCGGACATTCAATGATTTCAATGGCATATTTCGGGCTTTTTATCTATTTAATATATCACAGCCATTTTTCAGCAAAAAAGAGATGGAGTATGATTCTTTTACTTAGTTTCTTAATTTTTTTAATTGGAATTAGTCGCATTTATTTAGGGGTACATTATCCAAGTGATGTGATTGGTGGATTTTTCTTATCAGTAGCGTATTTGATTTTATTCACACATATAGTCTTTATATATAGAAGAAAAAGGAAGTGTAAAAATGATATTCAGAAAGAAATTTAAAAAGAAGGAAGAACCTTTATGGAAAAGTTTTCAGTATGCTTTAGAGGGATTAAGCTGTTGTCTTTCCTCAGAAAGAAATCTAGGGATTCATTTTTTTGTAATGACATTAGTAATTATAGGGGGCTTCCTATTTCAAATTACGATAGCAGAGTGGATAATTTGTCTAATTCTATTTAGTGCAGTAATTTCAGCAGAATTAATGAATACAGCGATTGAAACAACAGTAGATATTTGTTCTCCAGAGATTAATCCAAAAGCAAAACTTGCGAAAGACACAGCTGCAGCAGCCGTTTTAGTCTTAGCTTTCACATCTTGTGTGATTGGTCTATTTATTTTTGTACCTAGGATTTATGAATTTCTAGAACGTTTGTAGGAGGGTCTATGGGAAAGAAAAAGAAAAAAGAAAAATTTCACATTCCAAACGGAATTATGTTGATTCTGATCTTCTTTTTTATAGTTTTGATGTATGATATGTTATTTGGTATTTCATTTTCTACCACAAATTATCAAACATCAAACAATCTATCACTAGAACTGCCTAAATATATGGGAGTTTCAAAAGAAGAAGATAGAAAGATTCAATTCAAAACATTCCGTAGTATGGCAGCACTTTCGAAAGATATGAAAAAAATCAGAAAAAAAGATCAAAGAATTTCTTGTTCAGATAAAGTTTATTACTATAATGAAAAAAGAAATTACAGTATAGCATACCAGATCAGTCGTGGAATCTTATTTAATTATTTAACAATCGAATACCAAGAGGGAAAAATCTCCTGTAAAGCATTTGTAGAACCAGAAGCAGATTCCATTTCTAAATGTAAATTTCGAAGGACCTATTTGGTTGATTTAGTGAAGAAAAGCGATTCTGGAGAAACTATATATGTAACATTGAGTGAGTATCAAAAAGAAACCCAAACAGTAGAGGTTCCTAATATATGGCTAGATACATTAGAAATGTCTAAGAATTATGTTTTTACCTTTGAACAAGTAGGAGAAAAGAAAACTTCTTCCGACTCGATCATCCATATATTTGAAAACTATGTACTATCTAATATTGAGCCAACCACCCAAACAGGGATTGGACAAATTCAAGAACCGATTTGTAAATAAGAACCTAGATCTTGTAGACTGGAAATTATAAAAGTGTATGCTTTCAGAATATGTTTTAACTTATCTAAAGATTGAAACGGAATCATTTACTCTACTAAAATCTGATCGTAGAAAAATATTATAAAAAAAATAATAAAAGAATGATAGAAAAAGATATACACTTTTATTTTTGCATATGATATAATAAAGAAGTGAATATCACAGATCATTTTTAAGTCGAATTATTTTATTTCTTCTCTTTATGAAAGATAGATAACCGGTATTAAAAAGATCCAAGAAAAAAAGGAGGAAATAAAATGTCTGAATATAAGGATAAAACAATCACTTGTATCGATTGTGGAGAAGAATTTGTATTTACAGCAAGAGATCAAGAATTCTATGCTGAAAAAGGATTCAATAATGAACCAAAAAGATGTAAATCTTGTCGTGACAAGAAAAAAGCAGAAAGAAATGCAAAATTCCCAAATGAGGCAAAAAAGGAAGAAAACTAATCTTCTTTTTTTTATAATAATTTCAAATGTTTGACGCACTATTTTACTTTTTTGGTATAATACTTTTAGTGCTCGTAGTAGTATATAGAAAGGATGGATGTATTTGCTAGAATTAAAGAATATAAGTAAAATTTATCACACCGCTGGATTTCAACAAAAGGCTTTAGATAAAATTAACATACAATTTAGAGAATGTGAATTTGTTTCGATTTTAGGACAAAGTGGTAGTGGAAAGACTACAATGTTAAATATTATTGGTGGATTGGATAATTATACAAGCGGAGATTTAATTATTAATGGGGTATCGACTAAAAAATATAAAGATAGAGATTGGGATACATATAGGAACCATTCTATTGGATTTGTTTTTCAAAGTTATAATCTAATTCCCCATCAAACTGCATTAGCGAATGTAGAGCTTGCCCTCACTTTATCTGGTATAGGAAAAGAGGAACGGCGGAAAAGGGCAAAAGCCGTTTTAAAGAAGGTTGGGCTTCAAAATCATATAAATAAGAAACCGAACCAAATGTCTGGAGGACAAATGCAAAGAATAGCAATTGCTCGTGCATTGATTAATGATCCAGACATTCTATTGGCAGATGAACCAACAGGAGCACTAGACTCAGAAACTAGTGTTCAGATTATGGAATTATTAAAAGAAATTGCCAAAGAAAAATTAGTAATCATGGTAACCCACAATCCAGAACTTGCAGAAAAATATTCGACACGAATTGTTAAATTGCTGGATGGGCATATTACAGATGATTCTGATCCTGTAAAAGATCAAATAACAATAGATCAAGATAAAAAAGAAAGAACAAAAAAAGGAGCCAAGAAAAAGACTTCGATGTCTTTTCTAACTGCTTTTTCCCTAAGCTTAAATAATCTGATGACAAAAAAGGGGAGAACTATTTTAACAGCTTTTGCTGGATCGATTGGAATTATTGGAATAGCCCTCATTTTGTCTTTATCTAGTGGAGTAAAAGACTATATTACAAAAGTAGAAGAAGATACGCTATCAAGCTATCCTCTATCTATAGAAGAACAAACTGTAGATACAGCGAGTATGATTACATCATTAATGACTTATAATCAGAAAAAAGTAGAACATGATATGGATAAGATTTATTCTGGAAATATTATGACGGATCTTATCAACACAATGGCTAGACAGATGGAGACGAATAACTTAGAAGAATTTAAAAAGTATTTAGAAAATTCTAAGAAAAAATTTCAAGAGTATACGACAGCAATTCAATATAGTTATGATTTAGATTTACAGTTATATAAATCAGATACTAGTAATGGAATTATCCAAGTAAACCCAACGACTATTTTAAATTCCTTTGGTGTTGAAGGTGTAGATTCTATGGTAGAACTTCAAGAACAATTTGGTGGAAATGGTATGGGGTCATCAACAAATGTATTTGAGGAATTATTAGACAATAAAGAATTATTAGAATCACAGTACGATGTCCTAGCCGGACACTGGCCAAAAAATTATAATGAAGTTGTTTTGATGGTAGATGCAAATAATGAGATTAGTGACTATGCTCTTTATGCATTAGGATTGAAAGATCAAAAAGAATTAAACGATACATATAAAAATGTATTAGAGGGAAAAGAAATAGAAAGCAAGGTATCTGTCTATAGTTATGATGACTTTCTAAACCTATCTTTTAAATTACTTTTAAATACAGATTATTATGAAAAAGTAGGAGATCTTTGGGTAGATCAAAGAAAAAATGGAGACTACTTAAAAAACAAAATAGAGCAAGCAGAAGAGATCAAAATTGTTGGAATCATTCGTCCGAACGAAGAAGCTGTTTCAACTTCAATTAGTGCAACTATTGGATATACGAGCGATCTAACAAGACATGTCATTGAAAAAGTGGGAGATACTGAAATTGCGAAAGAACAACAAGCGAATAAAGAAATAAACATCTTTACTGGAATGGAATTTAGCAAGGATCAAGAAAAGTTTAATTTTGAATCTTTATCAAAAGAGCAACAGGCTTATTTATCTAGTCTTTCTCAAGAAGAACTCTCTAACTTAATCGCCCAATATACAGAGAATGCAAAGGCAACATATGAAGATAATCTAAAAACACTTGGGATAGTCAATTTAGAAAAACCAAGTACAATTCATATTTATCCAAAAGATTTTGAATCAAAAGGAGAAATTGTTTCTTTGATTGATTCCTATAATGATGATGCTAGAAAACAAGAAAAAGAAGAATTGGTAATTAACTATACAGATGTAGTAGGTGCAATGATGTCTGGAGTTTCTAGTATTATTGATACGATTAGTTATGTATTGATTGCTTTTGTTGCTATCAGTTTAATTGTATCTAGTATTATGATTGGGATTATTACTTATATTTCAGTATTAGAAAGAACAAAAGAGATTGGAATCTTACGTGCTATGGGAGCAAGTAAAAAAGATGTATCTCGTGTCTTTAACGCAGAAACTCTCATTGAAGGATTAGTGGCAGGACTTTTAGGAATTACCATAACTGTTCTTCTAAACATTCCAATTAATATCGTGATTAAAAGTATTGTAAATATTTCTAACATCTCTCATTTACCGATAGAGGGGGCATTGATTCTAGTTACGATCAGTGTGATTTTAACAGTAATTGCTGGATTAATTCCATCTCGAATGGCAAGTAAAAAAGATCCAGTAGAAGCACTACGATCAGAGTAGAAATAGAAAAGAAATAATCCAAAGAAAAAAGGTTTATAACGAAAGGATTGAGAACTGAAACCATCAGGAAACAATCCTTTTAATTTTGTGATGGATCTTTTCTTTTTAAGGAAATTATGATACCATAATACTATTCTTAGGTATTCTTGAGAAAAGAAAATAATAAAATAAAAAAGAAGGAGATTTTGTATGAGTGGACATTCAAAATGGGCAACAATT
>JAAWDC010000046.1 GCA_022793565.1 Bacilli bacterium | reverse complement strand
GTTTGCAGCACTTCTTATCGTTAGCATTTTTAGTTTTGTTTTAATGGCATTGGGAGTTGTTGCAACTTTTGGAGATGGAAATTCTGGTGAAAATTTTCAAAAGACATATCAAGATGTCGTTTTAATAGATGTGGATGTGGCATATGCTAATATAATAGTTCAAGCGGGCGATGAGTTTTCAGTAGAAGCTAGTAATGTTAGTAAGAAGTTTTCATCTACTCTTACTAATGGAAAATTAAAAATCAAAGAGAAAAAAAATTGGCTTTGGGGAAGTCATTCTTCTGGTAAAATTGTAATTTCTGTTCCTCGGTCAGTCCAGCTTTCTGAGTTAAAGGTTGATTCTAGTGCAGGTAAAATTGAAATAGATGAAATTATAGCTAATCGTTTGGATGTATCCCAGGGTGCAGGATTATTAACCATTAGAAAATCAGAATTTTTCCATACAGATATTGACGGTGGAGCAGGAATGATTGAGGTTTCTTCTTCTAAATTGCGTAATTTGGATTTAGATTCTGGTGTTGGTAAAGTCTCTATCGAGGCTACTATTACAGGAAATAGTAAGATTGACTGTGGTGTTGGAGCGATTGAATTACTATTATTTGGAACTAAAGATGATTATAAAATTGAAGCAGAAAAAGGACTTGGAAGTATTAAAATTGATGGGCATGAATATAAATCTGATAGTGTGTATGGAGAAGGCTCTAATACTATTACTCTCGATGGTGGTGTAGGTAGTATAAATATTCGTTTTAATGACTCTCGTATTGATTCTTAGTAAATTTATAAAAAGCCATGTATTTATCTTTACTTGGCTTTTTTTTGATTGTAAAATAATATTGATAAAGTGTTAGTATAAAAAAGGAGGACATATATGGGAAAGGCAGTTGTATCAGTAAAAAAACTTACAAAGCAATATAAAAATTTAAAAGCGATTGATAATTTATCTTTTGATGTTTTTCAAGGGGAAATTTTGGGATTGCTTGGACCTAATGGTAGTGGGAAGTCTACTACAATCAATTGTATTTTATCACTTTTGAATTTCTCAAAGGGAAGTATTCAGATTTTTGGCAAAGAAATGGACCCAAGTGCATATGACTTGAAGAGAGAGATTGGAGTTGTTTTTCAAGATGTTGCAGTTTTTGATGAACTTACAGTTTTTGAAAATATTGATTATTTCTGTGGTCTTTATATTTCTGATAAGCAAACTCGACGAAAATATGTTGAAGATGCTATTCATTTAGTTGGTCTTGAAGAATTTCAAAAATTTTATCCAAAACAATTATCTGGGGGTCTTTTGAGGCGATTAAATATTGCCTGTGGTGTTGCGCATAAACCTAAGTTGATTATTTTAGATGAACCTACCGTTGCAGTTGATCCTCAAAGTCGAAATAATATTTTGGATGGGATTCGGTTTTTAAGAGATCAGGGATCAACAGTTATTTATACAACGCATTACATGGAAGAGGTTGAAATTCTTTGTGATCGTGTTATCATTTTGGATCGCGGGAAAGTGATTGCGAGTGGGACTATAGATGAACTTAAGAAGCTTGCCAAACTAGAAGAAAAAGTAACGGTTGAGGTTTATGATTTGGACTTAAAATATATAGAAGAAATTAAGTCCTTTCGCAATGCATTAGAGGTTAGTTATCATAATGGAGTTTTATTGGTTACATATAAAAAAGGCAAAGATAATCTGGTGGAGATTATGGAGTATTTAAAGAAAAATAAAATTTGTTATCATAAGATATTTTCTGAGAGACCAACTCTTAATGATGTCTTTTTAGAACTTACTGGAAAGGAACTTAGGGACTAATGTTTTTTCATAATTTTAAGTATGCATTAAAAAAATTAATTCGTAATCGAATGTTATTATTTTGGACTTTTGCCTTTCCAATTATTTTAGGTACTTTTTTTAGTATGGCTTTTTCAGATATAGAAAATAGTGAAAAGCTTCATGTAATTGATATTGCGATTGTGGAAAACGATGTATTTGAAAATAATTTATTATATAAAGAAACTTTTTTAGCACTTGGGGATAAGAATAGTGACGAACAACTATTTTCTATTCAATATGTGGATCTTGCTCAAGCAGAAGAGTTATTATCGAAAGATGAAATCGTGGGATATTTATTTCTTGATAAAACACCTCAAATAGTTATCGGAGCTAACGGGATTAATGAGACTATTTTTAAGTATGTTGTCGAACAGATAGGGCAGATGGAAGATGTTTTTCAGGCTTCTCTTGAGAATAAACTGAGGGATTCTAAAGATCTTACATCTTTAGATTCTTGGTATGTGGAATTATATCAACAAACGATGGAGTATTTTAATAAGGAACAAGCTATGATTCAAGATATTTCAAGTACACATCTTAATTATACAATGATCGAATATTATACATTAATCGCTATGACTTGTTTATATGGTGGAATTTTGGGTATGAATGTGATCAATCAATGTTTGGCTAATATGAGTAGTAACGGGAAAAGAACTTCAATTAGTCCAAGCTCTAAGTGGAAACTTATCTTTAGTAGTGCACTTGCAGGTTATATAGTACAAGTTTTTGGTCTTCTCCTCTTATTTCTTTATACTATTTTTGTATTACAAGTAGATTATGGTTCTCATTTCTTTCTTGTTGTTTTACTATCTTTGATTGGCTCTTTTGCAGGACTATCTTTGGGAGTTTTTATTGCCTCATTGTTTCCATCTAATGAGAACACAAAGTTTGGAATTATTATTTCTGTAACGATGCTTGGTTGTTTCTTTTCTGGTATGATGGGAATTACGATGAAGTATGTAGTCGATCAAAGTTTTCCTTTGGTTAATTACTTGAATCCAGCTAATATGATAACGGATGGTCTTTATGCATTGTATTATTATAATACATTGGATCGCTTTTGTTTTAATCTTGTTAGTTTATTTCTTTTCTCATTTGTTCTGATTCTGATATCTATATTTAGTTTAAGGAGGCAGAAGTATGATAGTATTTAGAACCTTTTTGAAAATATTAAAAAGTTGTAAAGCTCCTATTATTTTGTACACTGTTCTTTTAGTATTTTTTGCAGGCTTTAATATGGAGTCAAATGATTCTACAAGTAACTTTACTGCTGAAAAGCCTGATCTACTTATTGTTAATCATGATGAATCTTTTGGTTTTACACAACATCTTATCGATTATCTTGAGGAAAATACTAATGTCGTGACTACCTTAGATAATGAAGATCAAATTAATGATGCACTGTTTTATCGGAATTTAAATTATGTTATTTATATTCCAGAGCATTTTAGAGAAGATTTTTTGAATCATAAAAATCCTCAAATTCAAGTTAAGAGTACTGGGGACTATATGGGGAGTTTAACAGAGATGATGCTTTCCCAGTATTTGCGTCTTGCCGATATTTATAATACGATATTTGAAGATGAAGATGAAATGCTTGAACATTTATCTAAGTCATTATCTAATAAAACAAAAGTAGAAGTTACTTCGAAATTAGATACGAATCAATTATCTAGGATTGCTACTTATTATAATTTTTTAAATTATTGTATTCTTGCTGGATGTGTTTATGTTGTCTGTTTAATTCTTTTTAGTTTTAAAAAGGATACTATTCGAAAAAGAACAATTGTTAGTAGTATGAACTATAAGTCTTATAATCGTCAACTTCTATTCTCTAATAGTCTATTTGTATTTGTATTATGGCTTTTTTATGTTTTACTTAGTTTTCTATTATTTGGTACTTCTATGGTTACTCTTCACGGAATGTTTTATATTTTAAACTCTTTAGTTTTTAGTATTTGTGCATTGGCAATTGCGTTTTTGATTGGAAATTTAATCTATAATCGTGAAGTAATTAATGGTATTGTAAATGTAATTGCACTTGGTTCTAGCTTTTTGTGTGGTGCTTTTGTACCAATTGATTTTTTACCAGATTTTGTTTTAAAGATTGCCCATGTATTACCGTCTTATTGGTATATTCAAACGAATGAATCAGTAAAACTAATAGAAGAATTCGATTTTCTTCATTTGAAACCTGTTTATTTTAATTGGTTGATGCTTCTTATTTTCTTTTTATTGATTATTATGATTACCAATGTTATTTCTAATCGAATGAGGAAAAAGGAGAATTAGTATATTGTAGTATTTTTGTATTTTAGGAGGTGCTCTAGTGCTTAAAAAAGAAATATTTCAAGAAAAAGGGAGTTCTGAAGAGGAGAATTATTTAGAAGAAGGAATTAGCTTGGGAGTATGTTTTGGACTTTGTCTTGGTATCTCCCTTGGTATTATTTTTCATAGTGTATTTCTTGGAATTACTTTTGGATTAGGAGTTGGACTGTTATTAGGAATTTTGATTGGCTCTTCTATAAAGAAATAATTCCTTTTCTGTATGTTTGCTTTTTTTTGTTCTTATATTATATAATCTTCATGGTGATTCTATGAAGATTTTTAATTTTTGGGAGAGTTGGGTCGTTCTTTATTTAATATCGGCGGTTATTTTTTCACAGACTTTTCGTGTGTCTAATCGTCAAATGAAGAATGCTGGTTCTCTTGCTGTATTACTAGAATTATTTACTGCCTTTTTTGCTGTTTTTTTCCTTCCATTCTTCGAGTTTACTTTTCCTACTGATTTTCGAATTTACTTTACCTTTTTGATTGTAGTAGGGATCTATGCGATTGTTGATCGATTAAATATCGAGGCTCGTTATGGGCTAGAACCTTCGACTTTTAGTATGTTAAAACAGTTATCAACAGTATTTATGATTTTCTTTGGTCTTATTTTTTTGAAAGAACAGTTTGAATTAATTAAATTAGCGGGTGCTTTTTTAATTATTTTTGCTAATTTTTTATTGGCTTTCGAAAAAGGAAAAGTCTCTTTCAATCGATACTTTGTTTTATGTTTTATTTCTAATTTTTTATTTGCTATTGCGATGCTGATTAATGTAAATATTGCAGATTCTTTTAATTTGGCTTTCTATACGATTCTTACTGTTTCTCTTCCGGCAATTTTAATCACTATTTTTGAGAAGCATACAGTGAGAGAATTGAGGGAAGAGTTTTCTTTATATGATAAAGGTAAATTTTTCATTGCAGCTTTTACGTGGTGTCTCATGTTGATTTCTTCGGTTCGGGCTTATCAACTTGGAAGTGTTACAGTTATCGCCCCATTATTTACTTTAACTTCTATTTTGAATGCCATTGTTGAATTTTTCTTTCATCACGATAAGAATAAACTGATTCAAAAACTAATCTCAGCAGTTCTTCTTGTAATTGGTGTTTTTCTTGTGAAAATATGATTTTTTATTTATTTGTGTTATAATATGGACGTAGTATAGTTATTAAAATAGGAAGGATTGAATATTATGGCTATTGTATATTTTACAAAAGATATTTGTGGAGAAAGTTTGGTTCGATTGTATGATAAGTTAGGTGTCTCTTTATCTGGAAGGGTGGCTGTTAAGCTTCATTCTGGAGAAGAAGGGAATCAAAACTATGTAAAACCAGAATTTGTGAAAGATTTGATTGAACATGTGAAGGGAACGGTAGTTGAATGCAATACAGCATACGAGGGTGCACGTAATACGACGGAGAAACATGTTAAACTTATGGAAAAGCATGGATGGAGTAATCATTTTTCTGTTGATATTTTAGATAGTGATGGTGAGGATATTTTAGAAAATCCAAACGGTGAAGTCATTCAGAAAAATATTGTTGGGTCAAAAATGAAAAATTATGATTCTATGTTAGTTTTGTCTCATTTTAAAGGACATCCTATGGGAGGTTTTGGGGGCGCTATTAAGAATCTTTCGATTGGGTTAGCTTCTTCTGAAGGTAAAAGTTATATTCATACATCTGGAAAAGAAAATGCATCATTTGATGACTTAATGACGGCGGATCATGATTCCTTTTTGCGATCTATGGCTGATTCTGCGAAAACAATTACAGATTTTTATCAGGATCACATTGTTTATATTAATATGATGGTTAATATGTCTGTTGATTGTGACTGTTGTAATGTAGCAGAGGATCCTTGCATGGAGGATATTGGGATACTTGCGTCTCTTGATCCTGTTGCACTCGATCAAGCTTGTGTTGATTTAGTTTATAGTTCCGAGGACAAGGGTAGAGATCATATGGTTGAAAGAATTGAATCTCGTAATGGATTACTTACCATTCAATGTGCTGAAAAGCAGGGGATGGGAACTAGGACATATGAGTTGATTTCTATTGATTAATTGTTATGGGTAAAAAGCAAATTTTTATTTGCTTTTTTATTTTAAGTTCTTCTTTATATGATATACTTTAGTAAAAGTATTTATTTTAGTTTATGGGGGTTATAAAATGCAAATTCAAGAAAATATAATTGAAGTTACAGACTATCTTACAAAAAGTAATTTACCCGCTAGCGATTATGTAATTAACCCCTATGTTGGCTGTCCTCATGGTTGTAAATATTGTTATGCTTCTTTTATGAAACGGTTCACTGGTCATAAAGAGGAGTGGGGAACGTTTATTGATATTAAGCAGTGTAGTAAAAAAATTAATTTAAAAAAACTGGAGAATGCAACAGTTTTTTTGTCATCTGTTACAGATTGTTATAATTTGTATGAAGAGAAATATCAAATTACTCGAAAAATATTAAAGCAGTTACTTCATTCTAATTGTTTTTTGAATATCTCTACTAAATCTAGTTTAATTTTACGTGATTTGGACTTATTGACTCAGTTTTCTAATTTAACAGTAGCTGTTTCTATTAATACTTTGGATGATGAGTTTCAAAGAGATATGGATCATGCTAGTTCTATCAAAGAGCGTTTGAATACCTTGAAAAAGTTGCATGATGCGGGGATTTATACCATTTTGTTTATGTCTCCTATTTTTCCTTATCTTACAGATTTTAAGGAAATTATTGAAGTTAGTCGTGATTATATAGATGAGTATTGGTTTGAAAATTTAAATTTGAGAGGTAATTATCGATCTATTATTTTAGATTATATTGAGAGAAAATATCCAGAGCTTTTTCCTTTCTATTTAGAAATTTATCAGAAAAAGAATAAAGGCTATTGGAAGAAATTATCTGAAGAGATTCATCAATATTGCGAAGATAATCATATTGTTTATAAGAATTATTTTTACCATGAAG
>JAAWDC010000005.1 GCA_022793565.1 Bacilli bacterium | reverse complement strand
CTGTAGATGAGTATGATGGAGATTTGACTGATCAGATTGTTGTTAAAAAAGAAAAAGGAAAAATTATTTATTCTGTTAAGGATTCCTCTTTGAATGAAACGAAGGTAGTTCGTGAACTTTTAGAGATCGATGAAGAGGCACCCGTTATTCAATTGAAAGGTAGTCAAACGATTTATGTAGATTATAAGGGAAAATATAAGGAACCTGGATATGAGGCAATTGATAATTGTGATGGAGATTTAACGAATCAAGTTTCGATCAGTGGATCTGTTAATGTAAATAAATTAGGGACATATAAACTTACTTATGCGGTTACAGATACAAGTGGTAAAAAAGCAGAGGTTCAAAGAACTGTTATTGTTTCTAATCGAACTGATCCAGAGAGTGGAACTTTGAAAACAGGAGCAATTTATCTTACTTTTGATGATGGTCCAAATGCTGGAACAACAGATCGTATTTTAGATATTTTGAAAGAGGAGGGTGTTAAGGCTACATTCTTTGTTACTTGTAATGGTCCAGATAGTTTATTAAAACGAGAGTATGAGGAAGGGCATTCCATAGCGCTTCATACAGCTAGTCATAATTATGCGTATCTTTATAAGTCTGAGGAAAACTATTTCGCAGATTTAAAGAAAGTATTTGATCGAGTTAGAGATGTTACAGGTTATGAGACAAAATTAATTCGTTTTCCTGGTGGAAGTAGTAATACGGTAAGTAAACATTATAACCAAGGAATTATGACTCGTCTTACAAAAGAGGTTTTAGAGCGTGGGTATCGATATTATGATTGGAATGTAGATGCTTCAGATGCTTGGCAATGTGCAAAGCAAAATGTGGGAGATAAGAGTACTTGTGTTTATAATAACGTTACTAGAAACTTATCTAAATCTAGGGCAAATGTTGTTTTAATGCATGATGTAAAAGAACATACTGCACAAGCTCTTAGAAATATTATTCGTTATGGAAAAGAAAATGGTTATACATTTGAAGTTATTGATACTGGAACAAAAATGGTTATGTTTAAAGTAAATAATTAAGATAGAGAACTGATTTTAATTTTTGCTTTTGTTCTGTCATTGAAAAAGTTTTAAAAATCATATATAATAAGTCCTATGAAATGGGTGAAAAGTAATGAAAAGATTTTATCCTACAATATACCAAAAATCAATCTTTGAAATTCCTTATCAGAAGTTAAAAGAGCAGGGAATCTGTCTTTTGATTTTTGATTTGGATAATACGATTGCCTTGATTGATCAAGGAGAAGTAGATGAAAAAACAAAAGAATTATTTCGTAAATTGCAAAAAGATTTTCAACTTGTTATCGTTTCTAATAATAATTATGGTCGTGTGCAACCATATGCTGAAAAGTTACAATGTGATTTTGTTGCATCTGCTTTAAAACCTTTGAGGCGAGGGTATAAAAAAATTATGAAAAAATATGGGTTACATAAAGAGCAGATGAGTATGATTGGTGATCAATTAATTACAGACGTTTATGGTGGAAATCGAATGACAGGGTGTACTATTTTAGTAGATCCTTTGGGTAAAAAAGATTTAAAAATATCTACATTAAATCGTATATTAGAAAGAATGATCTTTCGCCATTTTGAAAAAACAGGTCAAATGAAAAAAGGAGTATATTATGAGTAAGAAAAAGTATTGTATGGGGTGTGGTGTTTTACTTCAGGATGAAAATATTACTCAAGAGGGATACATTTCTAATTTAGAGGACGATATTTGTCAACGTTGTTTTCGAATGAAACATTATGGGGAATACCAAGTGTCTACAAAATCTAATGAAGAGTATTTACATATTTTAAGATCGATTGGTCGAAAGAAAGATTTGGTACTTCATATTGTTGATTTGATTAACATTGATAAGGAAATAGCATTGGTTCGAAATGAAATACGTAATAATAAAATGATCTTAGTACTTAATAAGAGGGATGTACTACCAAAGAGTGTTAAAGATGAGAAGATTATTCGTTATTTTAAGGAATTAGAGTTGAACTATGAAGACATTATTGTTATTAGTGCGAATAAAAATTATAATATAGATTTACTTTATGAGACGATTCAGAAGTACCAGACCAGTAAGAATGTGTATGTGGTTGGTCATACAAATACTGGGAAAAGTAGTCTTATTAACCGTATGATTTCAAACTATTCGGAAAGTGATAAGGAATTAACAATTTCTCCTCTTCCTTCTACAACATTAGATGAGATACAAATTCAATTGAATGAGAATTTAACCTTAATTGATACACCAGGACTTGTAGATCATGGTAGTTTAGTAAATTATGTAGATGGATCTATCTTAAAGAAAATCAGTCCTAGAAAAGAAATTAAACCTAAAACTTATCAATTAAAGCCACATCAATGTTTGATTATTCAAGATATGATTCGTGTTGATTATATGGAAGGAGAAAAGAATAGTTTTACTTTGTATCTATCTAATGATATAAAGGTTAAAAGAATGAATGCAATTCGGCAAACAAGACTTAAAGACTTATGTAAAACCACATATTCTATTAAATACGGTGAAGACTTAGTAATCAACGGGCTTGGGTGGATTAAGATTGTTGAAAAGGGAATTGTCGATCTTTATATTGATAAAGACATCGAAACCTTTACAAGAAAATCTATTATTTAGGGGAATTATATAACTTTTATAATTCTTTTTTTCTTTTTAAGATTTTATTTGGTTATATTTTTCTAAAAATCGAATAAAGTGAATTGCTGAGATTTTTTTCTTTTTGCATGTTTTCTTTTGATTCGTGATATAATATGTTCAGTTCGTATATTTTAATTAGGAGGGCGTATGGAAAATCATGAGACGAATAGTATCATTTTAGAAGTTCGGAAAAAGCTTGATATTGTTCAAGTGATTTCGCAATATGTCTCCCTTGTTAAAAAGGGAAAAAATTATTTTGGGGTTTGTCCTTTTCATGACGATACAAATCCATCTATGAGTGTATCTCCAGAAAAACAGATTTATCGTTGTTTTTCTTGTGGTGCGAGTGGGAATGTTTTTTCTTTTGTTCAAGAATTTGAACATTTATCTTTTAAAGAAACCCTTTATCAACTCGCAGAAAAGGCAGGTGTTCAGTTACAAAATATTTCTTATACTAAGAAAAATGATCAATACGATAAGTTTTATGAAATCTATCAAATATCACACAATTATTATTTAAATAATCTTCAGACTAATTTAGGGAAGAAAGCAAAGGCATATTTACATGAAAGATCTATTAGTGATGAAATGATTAAAGAATTTCAAATTGGATTGAGTCTAGATATTCCAGATGATTTAATTCAGTTGTTGATTAAAAAGGGATATAATTTGAGTGATTTAAATATGATTGGTCTTGCAAATAGTAATCGAGATTTGTATTGTAGTCGGATCATGTTTCCATTAAAGGATTTAAGTGGAAGAATTGTTGGTTTTTCAGGTAGACGTTATGATGGGATTAAAGATAATAAGTATGTAAATACAAAGGGTACTCCTATTTTTCAAAAAGGTACGATTCTTTATAATTATTTTGATGCGAGAGAAGCAATTCGAAAGAAAAATCAGGTTCTTTTAATGGAAGGATTTATGGCAGCAATTCGTTCAATTACTGTCGGGGTAAAAAATGTAGTTTCTTTGATGGGTACAGCGATGACTAAAGAGCAGGTTGATCTTTTGAAACGTCTTTCTAATAATGTGGTTCTTTGTTTAGATGGAGATGATCCTGGAAGAGAAGCAACTCTTTTAAACGGAGAGGAATTGGAAAAGAAAGGATTTAATGTTCGAGTTGTCGAACTTTCAGATGGACTAGATCCAGATGATTATATTTTAAAATATGGGGCAGATTCGTTTCGAAGTTTAATAGAAAATGCCATTAGTTTTAGTGATTTTAAAATTAGATCTTTAAGAAAAGGGGTAAATTTTAGTAGTGATAAGGAAGTTTCTAATTATATCAATCAAGTACTTATAGAAGCAAGTAAGATTACTGATGAAATTCGTCGAGAATTAATTTTAAAAACACTTGCAAAAGATTATGATATAGGATATAATACCTTGGAAAAAAGGTTATCGACATATTTAGAAAAAACACCTAAGAAAGAGTCTTCACCACCAGTACAAATTGTGATAAAACCAAAAACATTGAAGCATAATAAGTACGAACTGGCAGAGTGGTCTTTACTTTATTATATGTTGATTAATCACACCGTGAGGAATTGGTTTGAGCTTGGAAAGTTTAATTTTTCGACAGAGCAAGAACGATTTTTGGCATCAGAAATTATTTATTATTATAAGTTGTATGGTACGTTGGTACCAGCCGATTTTTATACTTATTTGCAGGATAAAAAAGAATTATTAAATCTATTAAATCATGTGTTAGCATTGGAATTAGAAGATGAAGTATCTGATCAGGCGATAGAACAATATATTCGGGTTGTAAGAGAAAATAGTGTGAACCTAGAAATTGAGAGGTTAAAGAAGACGATGAGTGAGAAAAATGACCCGCTAGAGAAGGCTCGGATTGCAGAGAGAATCAGAAAGTTAAAAATGGGGAGTGGATAATATGGCAAAAGAAATTAAAACGTTCGAAGAAAGAAAACAGGCATTATTGACTAAAGGTAAAGAAAGAGGATTTATTACATACGAGGAGTTAGCGAATGAATTAAAGGGACTAGATGTAGATAGTGATTCTTTAGATGAACTTTATAATCTATTAGTAGATAATAATATTGAGGTAACCTCTGAGCAAGAAGAGGGTGAAGATGATGGTGAAGTTGGAAGTGATTTATTAGACATTGAGGATTTAACACTATCTAAGGATATTAAAATTAATGATCCTGTTCGAATGTATTTGAAGGAAATTGGGCGAATCAATCTATTGACTTCAGATGAAGAATTTGAGTATGCCAAACTTGCTGAACAAGGGGATGAAT
>JAAWDC010000045.1 GCA_022793565.1 Bacilli bacterium | reverse complement strand
TATTAATGGGAGAGTTGAAAGTATTTTCTATTATTGGACGAATATTAAAAATAACTTCACCATTCTTTATTGGTTTAGCAATTGCATGGTTATTTGATCCAGTGGTTAAATCTTTAGAGAGAAGAAAGGTGAATCGCCCACTTGGAGTAGTTTTTGTTTATGTTGTTTTTATAACAATTATTTCATTGCTTCTTTATATTATGATTCCTATGGTTGGTGATCAGTTGAATGATTTAATCGCATCTGCGCCATCTTTCTTTAATGATGTTAAAGAGTGGGCAGACGGAATTTTCGAGAGTTTAACAAAATCTACTGGATCTGATTTAACAGATGTTCAAGAAGGAATCTATGAGGCGATTAATAAAATTGGTAATTCGTTTACTGTAGAGCTTCCTGAGATGTTTATGGGGATATTGAGTAGTATTTTACAGGGTGGATTGAATCTCTTAATTGGTTTATTGGTAGGATTTTATATGTTGTTTGACTTTGGTAATGTGAAGGAACATCTTTTGACTTTATTTCCTAAAAAGTATAGAGATGATACAAGAGAGCTTGTAGATCAATTAAATAAAAATTTGCGTAGTTATGTAGCTGGAACACTAAGGATTATGTTTATTTTGTTTGTTTTCCAGTCTATTGCTTTAGCGATTGCAGGACTTAGAGCACCAATGGTATTTGGACTTTTTTGTGCAGTTACTAATGTTATTCCTTATGTTGGACCATATATTGGTGGTGTACCTGCCGTTTTGGTTGGATTTTCTATGGATCCAATGACTGGAATTTGTTCATTAATTGCAGTTGTGATTGCCCAAGTTTTAGAAAGTTATTTCCTACAGCCTTTAGTTATGGGTAAGACGATGAAGTTACATCCAGTAACTATTATGATTGGACTTCTTGTATTTGGTAATTTCTTTGGAATCCTAGGAATGATTTTAGCTACTCCAGTGATTGCAACTATTAAAACAATTATTTTGTTCTTTGATGGAAAGTTTTCATTGCGAGAGAGAATGTCTAATTAAGTGTAGGTTTAAAATTTGGTTATAGACTTGAAACTTTTTCTTTCCTTTGATATACTGTATGTAGTTTCAACTTAAATAAATAAAGCGTTGAAAAAGGGGAGTACTATAGAGGATCTTTTTAGAGAGTTAAGGGTTGGTGGAACTTAATAAGAAAATTTATAGGAAGCTACTTTGGAGTTGAGTAATCCGGATGGAAATCCGTTATCAAAAAAAGATCTAACGAGGATGGTACCGCGGTAATATTCGCTCCTGTTTAGGTCTTTTAATTTACTAAAAAGGAGAAAATTATGAGATTATATTTGATTAGTGGTAGAGCTAGAAATGGGAAGGATACACTTAGTCAGATGATTCGATCAGAGTATGAACAACGTGGGAAAAAAGTTTGTTTTATTCAATTAATGCGTCCTTTGAAGTGGTTATTGATTGATTATTTTGGTTGGGATGGAAGTGAGGATACAAAGCCAAGGGAAAAACTTCAGAAAATGGGGACAGAATTAATTAGAGAGAAACTAGGTATGCCATACTATTTTATTGATCGACTGACGGAAAATCTATATATTTTAGAACCCTTTTATGATGTTTTCGTAGTTACAGATGTGAGGTTACCTTTGGAAATTGAAACATTGAAGGAACGGTTTTCTGGGGCTGTTAGTATTCAAATTACACGAGAAAATTATGAAAGTAGTTTAAGTAGAGAACAGCAAGTTCATTATACAGAAACAGCACTTTTAGGATATGATAAATTTGATTATGAAATAATAAATGTAACATTAGACGATTTAGAGAAAGATGTAAAAAATATAGTAAGTGAGGTAGAGAGAAATGCAAAAGATGAGTAGTACAGAAATTAGAAATATGTGGTATCAATTTTTTGAAAGCAAAGGACATAAGAAAATGGCAAGTGCACCTTTAATTCCTAAAGATGACAAAAGTTTGTTATGGATTAATGCCGGAGTAGCACCTTTAAAAAAATATTTTGACGGAAGTGAGGTCCCTGAAAATCGTCGAATTGTTAATGTGCAAAAATGTATTCGGACCAATGATATCGAGAATGTAGGGCTTACAGCAAGGCATCAAACCTTTTTTGAAATGATGGGAAATTTTTCAATTGGTGATTATTTTAAGGAAGAGGCAATAGAATTTGCTTTTGAGCTTCTAACTGGAAAAGAATGGTTTGCAATTCCAAAAGATAAATTATATTTTACTGTTTATAGTGAGGATACTACCGCTTACGAAAAATGGTTAAGTCTTGGTGTTTCTTTTGATCACATTGTAAAATTGGATGGTAATTTTTGGGAAATTGGAGAGGGACCTTGTGGACCTGATTCTGAAATCTTCTTTGATCGTGGTGCAAAATATGATCCAGAAAAGAATGCACTGCAAAAGTTCAAGCAAGATGAGGACCAAGAACGATATGTAGAAATTTGGAATAATGTATTTAGTCAATTTAACTCTAAGGAAGGAGTTCCTAGAGAAGATTATAAAGAATTACCTAGTAAAAACATAGATACAGGTGCAGGGTTAGAACGTTGGGCATGTATTTTTCAGGGAGTCGATTCTAATTTTGATACGGATCTTTTTGTTCCAATTATTAAAAAGATTGAGGAACTAAGTGGAGTTCTTTATAATGGAGAGTCTTCTTTTAAAATCATCGCAGATCACATTCGAACAATTACGGTTGCTTTATCTGATGGGGCTATTTTTGAGAATGTTGGAAGAGGATATGTTTTAAGAAGATTATTACGCCGTAGTGTTCGTATGGGAAAGAAACTTGGACTTGTAGATCCTTTTATGTATAAATTAGTTGATACAGTTATTCGAATTATGGAAGATTCTTATCCTGATTTAAGAGATTCTCAAGGTGAAGTAGAAGCTTTGGTTTATGAGGAGGAGAAACTCTTTCATAAAACATTAGCGTCTGGAGAACGTAGATTGCTAGAGTTGATGGAAAAGGCCAAGGAAAAGAAAATTTCTGGGGTTGAAGTATTTAAGTTATATGATACTTATGGTTTTCCATATGAGTTGACTTTGGAATATTTAGAGGAAAAAGGATTTACTACTTCAAAAGAAGAATTCGATCAGTGTATGAGTGAACAAAAGCAACTTGCAAAGTCTTCG
>JAAWDC010000044.1 GCA_022793565.1 Bacilli bacterium | reverse complement strand
ATTATTATAGAGGAACTTTAGCTAATTTCCTGGATATTTCTCAACTTTAAAAAGTACCATCTCTGGTACTTCTTTTTTAATTTAGATTTATCGTTTTTTGGTAACTTACCGTTTGTTGTCCAGTATTTACTTTTGATTCTTCTTTAAGCACTTCTTGCATTGCTCTTTCTTTTTCTCCTACTGCTATACATACTGTTGCAATTTGTTGTCCTGTTACCATTGGAGTTTCCTTTTTAATTTCGTTTACAAGCATATTTTGAAGACCATTAAGAAATAATCCTACTTGCTCTTCGGTTGATTTCCCACTAGTATCTATATTTGTGTCTCCTACTTGAATACTACTTCTTTGCTGTCCTTCTCCCACTTCTACTACTAGTTCATCAATAAATCCACCATTATTTTGCCCTATAACTGTTTTGGTTTGTAACCCTTTTAATCTTTCTACTTGTTTTTGAATTTTTGTTCTCTCCTCTTGGCTTATATTTCCAGATTGCTCTTTTATAAAATTTTCTACAAGTTTTTTTCCTAGAGAAGAACAAATCGTTAGATAGGCAAGTAAGTTATATTGATCGAGTTCACCATTTTGTTTTATACGTTCAAAGTCGACCATATTCCCATTACGATATGGTTTAATAAATTTCAAAAAGTTCTCTCGGTCAATACTTTCTAAGCACATTCTTTTTACATACTCTTTGGTTAACAATTGGCTTGCTCCATACATAATTACCCCTCCTTTATTAACTTAATCTTACTTTGTTTCTTTCTTTTCTGTCAATAAAACACTCAAAAAACAATCGTCAACAGTGTCAACCATAATTTATAATCTTACTTTTTTCATCATTGTACAATTTTACTTATGGAGTGTTTTTTTACTTTAAAGGGGTATTTTTGGTCTTGTAATTTTTATAGATTGCATCTACTTGTATAATTTTTCTTAAGTTTTTGATAGTTACACGATTTTTTAAGCGTTGAATTTTAATGTTATAAATGAATTTTTTATTTTCCTATTTAGACTACTACTTATATGTTTTGAGTGGTTTTTTTCTATATTCTTTCATTACTTCTTCATACTGATAATATGCTTCTAAATGTTCTCTTAAAAGTGCACTGTCACTCAATAGACGATCAGAAAAGCGTTCATCCAAGCAAAAGTAGGTACCTGATTCCTCCTGTATAACTTTTGCAATGTGAGCAAATGATTGGGTCAATCTTTCATACAATTCTGGTTCGATAATTTTATAAATTCTTCTACCCTCTCCCTTAATTAAACAGTCCTTACACAATTCCTTTGATGATTCATAAAAGTTTTGAATTATGTGATTAGATATCCTATCTACTTTTGGATAGATACATTTGTGCTCTGATGAATCTGCAAATACGTAACTGCATAATAAAAAGCCACTTTCCTCCAATCGTCTATTGAATATCTTTTCAATTTCATCTGCCATATAATCATTTATAATTTCATAAATCCAATCGGTAGGATAAAGATTTGTGATCCCGAATGACATTATATTTAGCTGATGGTTTTCTTGGGATGCTAGAGTTTCTCTACTCAGTAAGTGATTCATTTCATGAATTATAGTATGAATAGGTAATCCATATCCATATAGTAGGATTAGTGAAATAAAATCGACACCCAAAATGGCAAGTCCTTGAATAGTTGTATCTAAGTTTTCTTTTCCCTTAGACTTCTCTACTTTCTTTAGTATAGTGGTCATTATTTTTGCATCGACTTCTTTTGACATGTTAGTACCAGTCACAATTGGTTCTTCATCGTCAAGTTGGTCCATTAGGCGAGAAACACTATGATAATACTCTTTTTCTAAAATGGCTCGTTTCGCATTCATAAAATCTTCTAGAGTTACTGATTTATGATGAGATAGTACTTGGAATACTCTTTTTGGTGTTAAATCAAACAGATTAAGATCAGATTCTTTTTTAAGAACAGGGAGTAGTTTCTCAATCATTATTTTCTCTTTTTCTTCAGCAGATATCAGGCGATCTTTTCTTTCCTCTTCAGTCATTCTTCTAATATGATCACTCCATATCAGTATTACTCTTTCAAATAAATTTTGTATCTTCGCTCTATTTTCTTCTTTATAAAATTCTACAAAGCTTTCAATCAATATTGGAGATACTTGAGTCCAATAAATAGAGTTTAATATTTTATTATATAATTGTAATGATGGATCTGTACTCATAAAAACCCCCTGATTACTATTTATAAGTAAAATCATTCTTTACTCATATCTTTTTCTATTCTCTTTTTTTCTTTTCAATAAAAATACCGACTAGCAAAGTCGGTTTACATTTTTTTCAGCATTTAAATTATTAATTATGCCGCTTTTTTCAACACTTTTTCATGCTTTTCTATATCTAATACTTTCGCTTCTTCTAATCCTGTTCTTTCGATAATTTCTTGGACTTTCTCATTACTAATTAGCCATCCAATTTCTTTATCTCTCATATAGGAAGCAAGCGGTACAATTTTGTTTATATTATGGTATTCATATGATTTTATTGGAACCAATTTTGCATTCTTTGCTTTTGATTTTTTTTCAAGAATTACTACTTTTGGTACAACTTGATTTTCACTACCGTTGGCATTTGGATTTACTGTATCTGCAAACCCAAAGAAAATTTTCTCTGTATCAAAATAGCTTGGTAACTTCAAATTTAGCATCATATCCCCTCCATTGCCTAATCAATTTAGGAGTATTATTATATAATAAAAATTTCTATCTGTCAATCTTTACTATTGTTTATTCAAAGTTATTTTCTCTTCTTTTTTTATCAAATTTTTCTTTAAAATTACAGTGTTTACATAATTCTTCACTTACATTTCGGCACTGGAATCCTTGGATCATTTTGTTTGTTCTTTCACTAGTTAAGATTTGATCTAAAGATGTCTCAAAGATATTCCCAAGGCATATTATTCCTTCCCCATCTAAACAGCATGGGATTACTGTTCCATCTGCTAAAATGGCAATTTGATCTTTTAGTGCGTGGCAGTATCCAACCTGTTGATGATATGCATTGGTTAATTCTGGCCATAGAAATTGATTTTCTTTATTCACATATATGTGGTTTTCTATCTTTATATTGGATTCCTTTTTTAATTTATCCACTATTTCTGTGGATAAATTATAGTATTTTCCTATTTTTTCCACAGTTTCTGTGGATTTTTTATCTAAAATTCCTTCACTTAATGTCCAAAACCGATAAACGATATTTACATCTTTCTTCAACTCTTCCACAGTTTCGAAAATTTCTTCTATATAATTTTTCTTTTTATTCTCACTATGTAGGGAGAGATTTATTTGACGGATTGCCAAACTCTTTTTTAAAATTTCCTTTTTCTCTTTCAAAAGGGTCCCATTTGTCGTAATTGTTACCTTTTTATTATACCTTTCTGCGATTGAAAGAATTTCTTTTAACTCTGGATGTAGGAGTGGTTCTCCTTTTACATGTAAATAGATATAGTCCGTATAACTATCTATTTTTTTTAATATTTCTTCAAATTCTTGAGGTTTTAGTCTTTTAGCAATTCTTTTTGTTTTCGTACAAAAAGAACAAGAAAGATTACAGGTATTGATAATCTCTATATAAATTCTTTTGAATCTTTTTTTCATATGCACCACTCATTACATTCCAGCTTTCATTTCAAATAGTAAATCTCTTAATTCCATAGCTCTTTCAAAGTCTAATTCTTTTGCTGCCTTCTTCATTTCTTCTTCTATATTAGCAATTGTTTTAAGAGTTTCTTTCTTATCTTGTTTTGTTGGTCTTGTTGACTTTTTGTCTTTTTCTTCATCAACATTCGAAATCAAATCACGAATTTCTTTTTCAATAGTTTTAGGAACGATCTGGTGTTCTTCGTTGTATTTTTCTTGAATACTTCTACGTCTTTTTGTTTCTTCGATTGCTTTTTTCATACTATCAGTGATTCTATCTCCGTACATAATACAATGTCCACCGGCATTTCTCGCGCATCGTCCTATGGTCTGGATTAAACTACGTTCACTTCTTAAGAACCCTTCTTTATCAGCATCTAGTATCGCAATTAAACTAACTTCTGGAATGTCGATTCCTTCTCTTAAAAGGTTAATTCCTACAATACAATCATATTTTCCTAAACGCAAATCACGGATTATTCGCATTCTTTCTAAAGTTTTTACTTCACTATGTAAATATGCCACCTTAATGTCAATATCTTTTAAGTAATTT
>JAAWDC010000043.1 GCA_022793565.1 Bacilli bacterium | reverse complement strand
GTTGGATTCATCCCAATATAAATAATTCCTATCGAGATAATTCCTGCAATCATTGAAAATATAACTGTTTTCTTATCCATTACTTCCTCCTCGTTCTTCACTTATGAAATTTACAAATGAACTTGTACTTTTTCTAAATAGTAAATCAATTTTTCCAGTAGGTCCATTTCTATGTTTTCCTATGATCAATTCACTGAGACTTGGATCTGGAGCTTCTGCGGTTGTATCTTTTGGAGATTGATAGTAGTCATCTCGATAAAGGAGAGCAACAATATCAGCATCTTGCTCGATTGATCCAGATTCTCTTAAATCACTAATTTTTGGTCGCTTATCTTCTCTGCCTTCTACACCACGGGCTAACTGAGCTAGGGCTACAACTGGAATATTTAATTCCATAGCCATTTTCTTTAGACTACGAGAAATATCTGTAATTTCTGCTTGTCGATTGTTTCCATAATTTCCACCCATCGTTAGAAGCTGTAAGTGGTCAATAATTACTAAATCAAGTCCTTCTTCGCTAGTTGCTAGACGTCTACATTTGGATTTGATATCACCAACAGTAACTCCTGCGTCATCAGATATATATAGTTTAGCATTGCTTAATTGGCTTCTTGCTTCTGTAATTCTTTTCCAATCATTATTCAATAGATTTCCACTTGTCAATTTTGTTCCTTCAATTTGTCCTAGGGAAGAAATAATACGATTTGCTAGTTGTTCTGCTCCCATTTCTAAAGAGAATATAGCAACTGTTTTATCGGTATGAATCGCAACATTGGTTGCTAGATTTAAGGCAAAAGCTGTTTTTCCCATCGCGGGACGAGCTGCTAGGATAATTAATTGATTTTCGTGGAGTCCAGATGTTAATTTATCTAGTTCAATCCAACCAGTTGGAATTCCTGTGACTTGTCCTTTCATTTCTGATAGTTTTTCTAAATTCTTTTGAACATTCACTAGTACATCTTGAATGGATTGAAATTCACTGGAACGTCTATTTTTAATAATTTTTACTATTTTTTGTTCTACTTGGTCTAATACGTCTGATACTTCTCCCTCATTTTCATATGCTAAAGTCGCTATTTCTGTTGAGGTATCAATGACATTTCTCAATAGGTAGTTATCTTCGACTGATTTAATATAGAATTCGACATTGGCAGCAGTTGGGACAACATTTAATACTTCTGTTAAGTACTCTACATTTCCTACTTCATTTAATTTCTTCGTTTGGTTCAATTCTGCGGTAACTGTTGTTAAGTCGATTGGCACTTTCTTGTCATTTAAGTCTACAATAGCTTGGAAGATTATACCATTCTTTTCATCATAAAAGCTTTTTTTAGTTAATACTTCCGTTGCCTTTTCAATCGCAAGTTTGGATAAAAACATAGCACCTAAAACAGATTGTTCTGCGATTAAATCATTGGGAATTGTTTTTATTGCCATGGTACTTCTCCTTCCTCATTTTTAGTTTATTTTACCAAGTGAACTTTAATTGTTGCTTTTATGTCTTTATATAGAATAACTGTTACATTATGATATCCTAAAGTTGTGAGATTACTAATCATTTCTAATTGCCGTTTCTCTATTTTAAATCCTTTTTTATGTAATTCATCTTTGATTTGCTTTGGACTGACGCTTCCAAATACTTTGTCTCCTTCTCCTGTTTTTACTTTGAATAAAAATTCTGTTTTCTCCAGTTGACTTTTTAGAAGCTCTGCTGTTGCTCTATTTTTCTTGTCTTCTTCTTTTGCTTCCGCTCTCTCTTTTTCAAGTGTATCCATATTTTTGCCAGTCATTTGTACGGCATATCCGTTCTTAATTAGGAAATTTTGAGCATATCCGTCTTTTACTTCTTTGATTTCTCCTTTTTTTCCTTGTTTTTTTAGATCTTTGATAAAAATTACTTTCATTTCTATCCCCCCTATCTCAGTATTTCAAATAGTTTTTCTTTAGCTTCTGATATGGTAGTATTTTCTAATTGCGTTGCGGCTTCTTGAGATCCTCCACCACCATTTAACTTTTCTAATAGAGCACCTACATCAATCTGTCCTTCACTGCGTGCACTAATTCCAATCGTATCTTCAGAAATTTTTCCTATTACGAAAGAAGCTGTAATTCCATTAAATTGTAGGAGTGTATCTGCAACCTTGGCAAGTTCCTCTCTTTTATATTTTACGGATTCATCCCCTGTAGTCACCGCATATTTTTCTGAAACGATTTCTACATCAATAATTACTTTTTGTCTTATTATATAATCTTTAATATCTTGTTTCAAGTAATATTGTACCTTTCTAGGATCTGCACCAAAGGATGTTAAATGGTATGCCGCAAAATAGGTTTTGGCTTGGGTCTTTACTACAAAATTATTTGTATCCAAAACGATTCCTCCAAGAATGGTTGTTGCTATTTCTGGTTCTAGTCGAATACCGTAATAATAGATCAACTCGGTGATTAATTCACACGCACTAGACGACTCTGTATCAATTAGAATCATTCCTTCTTGAATACTAGAGGCATTGGGTTGGTGATGATCAATTACAACAATATCTTGAAATTCTTCTAATAGACTACTGTTCTGTAGTAGTTTAGGCTTATTAGTATCTACAATAATTAATAAGTTTTTTAGTTTCTTTTTCTTTTCTACTTCTTTGCTTGTGATTAGGGTACGTTTTGGTGTCTGATTTATAATCTTTGCTACAGCAGGTTCAAATATCTCATCATCGACAATAATATATGCTTCTTTATGAAATTGCTCAACAATATATGACATACCTAAGGCACTTCCAATTGCATCCAAATCTAAATCTTTATGTCCAACAATAAAAACCACTTCGTGACTTTTAATTGCTTTTCTAAGCTCTTTTGCTCTTTCTAAAATTCCCATAGTACTCCTTTCTAACATGTATTCTAATTATACTACAAAATCTATTATCTGTCACGGAAGCAACCTTCTTTTGTTAAGAAATATGCTTTGTTCATAAAAAAAAGATGAATTTGAGTTTTCATCTTTATTTTGTATATGGAATTAAACCAATTGCACGAGCACGCTTAATTTGTTGAGCAATATATCTTTGGTGTTTTGCACATGCTCCTGTAATTCTTCTTGGTAAAATTTTTCCTTTATCATTGATATATTTTTTTAAAGTTTCTACATCTTTATAGTCAATATTTTTTCCTGTACACATGTAGCATACTTTTTTCTTTTTTCTATAAAATTCTGCCATGATTTGTCTCTCCTTCCTTAGAATGGTAATTCATCATCGCTAATTTCAATGGATGATCCGAAATCTGCAAAAGGGTCTGAAGAAACATCGGTTGTTGGTGTACTCATTGCTGGAGCTTGATCAAAATCATATGGTGTTGGTCCACTTACAGTTGATCCTCCACCATTATTGCTTCCACCTCTTGTATCTAAAAACTGTACATTGTCTGCAACAACTTCTGTAACATATCTTTTAGAACCGTCCTGTGCATCATATGTTCTTGTTTGAATGCGACCATCGATCGCAACTTGGCTTCCCTTTGATAGATAATTTTTAATATTTTCTGCTTGTTTTCTCCAAACAACAATATTAATAAAATCAGCTTCACGTTCTCCATTTTGATTAGCGAAATTTCTGTTTACTGCAATACTGAACGATGCAGTAGCTATATTACTACTTGTATATCTTAGTTCTGGATCTTTGGTTAATCTTCCGATTAAAAATACTTTATTCATCTGAATTCCTCTCTTAGTCTTCTACTCTTACTACGATATGACGAATGATGTTTTCATTGATTCGAGATATACGTTCAAATTCTTTTGTTGCTTCTAAATTCTCAGTTTCAACTATAAATAGGAAATAATAACCTGTCTTATACTTTTTCATTTCGTATGCTAGGTCTTTTTGTCCCATTTCTTTTACTTCGAGAATTTTTCCACCATTAGAAGTAATAACATCTTTCATAGTATCTGCTACAGATTTGATTGCAGTTTCTTCTAAGTCAGGTTTAACGATAAACATTAGTTCATACTTTCTCATTCTCTACACCTCCTTCTGGACTTATGGCCAATTTCTTGGCAAGGAGTATTAAATACTCGTTAGTACTATAACAAAAAATAGAATAAATGTAAATGTTTTTTGCTTCTTTTAATAGAAAAAATCCCTTTTTATTAGGGACTTTCAATCATAATTATACTGATTTATTTTTATACAATAAATTTCTGTTATTTTCTTTTACTCATGAAGACTTCGCTACTTTTCGTTTCTTCTATTTGGGATGTCC
>JAAWDC010000042.1 GCA_022793565.1 Bacilli bacterium | reverse complement strand
ATGATCTAATGTATTTTTTACATATGTAGGGTATCCAAAGATTAAAAGACTAAATATGAAAAGAGGAATGAAAATCGATGCAAGGCGAAGAAATGTTTTCTTGAAGTTTTTATCTTTCCAGGCAATATATAATTTTCTACACATAAAGAAGAAACTGAAAACTAACAAATAACCTAAACCATTGAATTTTAAGTTAGCAAGTAGGATGAACGCAAAACTATAATAAATCCATAACTCTTTTGTTTCCTTTTTATCTAATTCTAATAATAGAAGGATGCTTAAAAATAAGTAAACACATACTAAAAAGTCGTTATAAAAGGTATATATTTGATTCGCAGTAATTGGATTAAGGCATACAATACTCGCAAAAAGAAGGGCTTTTTTTCTTCCCCATTTACTTTCAAATATAAAGAAAATCCAAGTGAACAATACATATATACTTAATATATTCATTGCTTTTGCAGATTCAATATTTCCTGTAAAGCTATATAAATTGGCAGCAATTATCCAGTTTGCTTTTGCATAGTGGTCTGTCCATATACTGTAGGTTGTTAACTTTTTGCTATCGTCTATTCTATTTTTAATAAAGCTTTCGCTTGACTCATAAACGGGATTAAAGCCTTCTTTAAAAACACCTATTGCGTCTTTATGATAGGTATCTCCATCACTTGAACGATCGAATAAGAAACTGCAAATACATAGAGAAACCAGTATAATACCAAGTGAAAGTCCAATTGTTTTTAGAAATTCTTTCCTTACTATTTTCTTTTTCTTAATATGTGTAACTAGGAAATGATAAAAAAGACACGCTGATATAAAGTATAATATCACATTTACTTTTAAAATAGGAACTTTTAAGAAAAAGAATAAACTAGGTCCAATAAAAAGGAAGAATAAAAAAAAGAATATTAAAATTCCACTTTCTTTTATATTTTTTAGATTCATAAAGTCCTCCTATTTTCTCAAATACTCATCTGTTTCTCTCATTTGATTTAATATACTATGATAGCATCCTCTCATTGTAAAGTCATATAATCCTGAAATCTTAAAATTTATATGTTCCTTTTCATAGTTTAGATATGTTGTCTTTAAGTCCATAGATACTTTTCCACTACTATATACTACTTGAGGTCCCATAGAATAGTATGCTACTCCACGGCATAGTCCAAATAGGAATATGATTGTCATAAGAAAAAAAGATAATTGATAGGGATTTCTTTGTTTTATTTCTATCTTTTTTAACAAATTACAAGCGATTAATAATAGCAAAAAACTTATACCAAAATACAGTATAAATCCCTCACTCATTGATTCTAATATTTGGGATACTTGAAGATTAAAATGATTTATCGATATATATTTTCCGGTTGCTAAAAAAGCGACAGATTCTAAACAGGTAATTACTGAAAAAACTCCAAATAATAGATAAGCTATTATCCTTCTATATATGCCCTGAACAGAATAAATCACTCCTATTAGAAGAAAAATCCAACTGATCGAAAAGAAAGTATTACTGATCCATAACGAAAAGTTTTTTTGGATAGATATTCCTGAAATATGCATTAAATATGCGTTTAATAACCAAAATGAAAAGAAGATACATAGGATAGAAACCGTCCCTTGTAGTCCTGTTTTTGAGACATTAAAAGTCCCTCTTTTTTTATTATGTTCCATATCATTCACCCCTGATAATAAAAGTATAACATAATATGTAGTTTTTTTTGTAATAATTCGACATTTTTTCTAAAGAATTTTATCTTTTTTGTCTTTTCATTTCCTTTTTATTATATAATGAAAATAAGAGGTGAGAACGTGGAAGATAACAAGAAATGGACCAACCTAGAAAAAGAAGAAAGACTACAGGAAATTGAAAAGGAAAAACAAAAGAAACTAAAGGAATATGGAATAGACGACTTCACTGGAAAGAATAAAGTATGGAAGATTATTACTTATGTTTCTCTTTCTCTAGCCCTTATTCTAATGATTAGTTACTCAGTACAAACAGTTCTTCGAAGTGAGGGAATTGTTACACAATTAACTAATATTGTAGGAACTTTCATTCTTTCTATTTTTACTATTTTCTTCCTATTTACTAGTTTGTTTGCAGATAATAAGAAAGGAAGAGTATTTGTTATTACTGCATCTTTACTACTTTCATTATACAGTGGATTTAATTTGCTTGTTGGTGCTGATATCATTCACTTTGGGGAGAAGCAAGTAGTTCTTGATTTTTCTGGAAAGGATATTTCGGAAGTGATGACCTGGGCAAAAGAAGAAGAAATTACAATTCATCAGATTTATGAGAATAGTGACACTATTGAAAAGTTCAAAATTATCCGTCAAGACGTAGAGGCAGGAACTCCGTTAAAAAAAGTAGATCAGATCACAGTTACAATTTCTGATGGTCCAAGTCCAAATGAAGATGCTAATATTCCTAATATGATTGGATGGAATATTGATAAAGCACTTCGATATATCGATAGTAATCATTTATTTCGTGTAACTATTGATTTTGAATTTCACAATGATGTAAAAAGAGATATTATTTTTTCACAAAACATAGAAAGTACTGTTAAACGGACAGAACCATTGAACCTAAAAGTATCTTTAGGTAGAGAAAACGAATTCCAATATGTCACAATGGTTAATTTGGTTGGGTTAGACGAATTTCATGCTACTACTTGGTTAAAAAGGAATCGAATTGCTTATAACATCGAGTATGGATATAGTGATGATTATGAGGAAGGAATTGTGATAAAGCAAAAGGATAAAAAAGGAAAGGTCCTTGATGTAACTAAAAAAGCTCAAACAACAATTACCCTAGCACGGACGCATGATATTACAATTCCAGATTTTAATTCTATGTCAATTTCTGAGATAGAATTATGGGCGGTAGATAACCGTTTGAAACTTACTTTGATTGAGCAATACGATGAAAATATTAAGAAAGGCAAAGTAATTGAATCCTCAAGATTACGTGGTGATACTATTGATGTTGGAGACAGCATCAAAGTAGTGATTTCAAAGGGAGCGGTTTATATGCCTAAATTTACGAGTGCTGAAGCATTTAGAAAGTGGGCAGACGAAGGTGGAATTTCTTATATTATGGATTATCAATTTAGTACAGAATATAAGTCAGGAGAATTAATTTCTTCTTCACATGAGGAAAATCAGTTAATTAAAAATTCTGATACTGTTCAGCTAATTATCTCTCAAGGTGGTACAGCAACTGTTCCAAATTTCTCAGGAATGAATAAAAGTTCTATTGCTACGGCATGTAAAAATGCAAATCTTCTATGTGAATATACATATGAAGCAAATAGTTCTATAGAGAAGGATCAAATAATCCGACAATCTATGCGTCCTGGAAGTACAGTTCCAGAGAAAACAACAATTACAATTACACTAAGTAGCGGAAAATAGTTATGATACGAGAGTTATCTCTCGTTTTTATTTGTCTTTATCTCTAGCAAAACTTCGATGGCTTGAGACTTTCTTTGTTTTAAAATATCATTTCCCCTTCTTATCCTATTAAAAATTGAAGCCTATTCCTGATTGGCATTTGAATCGCATATAAAAAGAATGCACATACGTACATTCTATTTTTCTTTCTTTTCTTTTTTGGGACTCGACGTTTTTTTCTTTTTCTGTTCCTCTTTTTCCTCTTTTTGAACATCCTCTACTTTCTTTTGATCTTCTACTTTTGTTGCTACAAGTAAGTCAAGGAAATCTTCTTCTTCCATTATGGAATTATCTATCTTTGGTTCTTTTGCTTCTATTGTCTTCTCTAAAACTTCATTTACTGTCTTTTCATAAACGTGCTCTTTCTTTTTTTTTGAGCCTTTTCTTGTGAATACGAGGATTAGAATAATTAGCGCTAATAGGATAGATATTCCAGCTAGGCAAGCAATTACTGTTTTTTGTTCTTTTAACTTTTCTTCATACTCTTCTTCTATCTTTTTTGCTTCTTCTTCCTGGTATAATTGTAGAGTTTTCTCTTCTTTATCATAGATATACCAAGATTTTTTCCCGGTATCTATTCTTAATCCGTATAAATATATATAATTACTCTTTGCATTAATTTGATATCCTTCATACATTTCTTCTCCAAGTTTCACTTCAACTCTGCTGTATTTTTTTAACCCCTCTTTGTTTGGTAATGAAATAATGGAGATACTTGCAGAAGTTAATGGCTGATACTTTGTATAGCTTTTATCCTGCTCGTTATATATATATAGTGATATTTTTCCGTCTTCTCCTCTTAATCCAACTAAATTTAAATTTGAAATTTCATTATAGAACCCTGGAACTTCTACTTCGTTAATCTTGAGTTTCTTCTCCTCAAATAACTCTGGTTTTTCTAAAAGACTCGCCTTCTTAACTACTGTATATTTTACATTATCAATCTCTACTAAAATGGGATTGTTATCTTTTACATTTACATTTACTATGTAAATTCTTTCTTTTCCCGTCTCTGATGTTACTTTAATCTCAAATCGATTATCGCCTTCGCTTACTTCTTTTTCCCCTGTTCCATCTAAGGATGCATATCCATCTGCTTTATTTGCATTAATTTGTATTTTTTCTGTTTCTGCTGGAACTTCTAAGCTATATTCTAATTGATCCTTTGAAAACTCTGGTGTGATTGAATATCCTTCTACTGATAAACTAGATAAGTAATTGTTATTTGATTTCTCTCGAGGTTTTACGACATTAATAGTAATAGATTTACTTCCTGTGTATTTTTGTCCAGAAGTTGAGGATACATCTAAGGACCTTACTGTAATTGTGGCACTTCCTATCGACTTTGCAGAAAATTTATACGATTTAGAACCGTTTTCAATCCATTCACTAGAAGTTCCACCAGATAATACATTTCCATTAGAACTAGTGATGGAAAATTTTCCAGCGAGTCCTGATGCTCTCACTGTAACTACTACACTTCCTCCTTGTGTAACGGTCTTAGTCGGTGCGGTAATTTCTAATCCTGCTGCAGATACTTTTGGTGTAAAAAAAGCGAGAAGAATTAAACAAAGTATTCCCGCTGATAATTTTTTCATAGTTTCACCCCTTTAGTTTTGAATTACATTACTGCTTCCCATAATGTAGTTCTTAATGTTTACATAGTCTACGGCTGAAATTGATCCATCACGGTTGACATCCGCAGCTTTTGCATTTGCACCGTTTAATGTATTACTACCCATAATATGATTTTTAACGAGTACGTAATCCACGGCTGAAATTGCACCATCGCCATCTACATCACCATAGATAACAACTGATAATGTTTCTTGTAAATTTCCTGATATGATTGTAATTTGTGTTCCTGTTCCAATTGTTCCAGAATTGATGGATACAGTTCCACCTTTTGACTCAAGTCTTCCCTTGACATCATTGATTCCTGTACCTGGCTGAATTCCAAATAGCAATCCATTTTCTACACGGTATCCTGACTCCGCCACAATGGATGAAATATCTTTAGCTGGTGGTGGCGTTGGTATTGGGCTTGGAGTTGGGGTTGGGGTTGGGACTGGATTTGGCGTCGGGTTTGGAGTTGGTGTCGGAGTAGGTGGATCTACTGGTGGAGTTGGGATTACTTCACTATTGTTCCCTTTGTTAATTTTTGTAAAGTATGCTGCTGGAACATAGACTTTCATTTTATCCCATACATAATTTGTTCCTGGATACATTCCTGAATCTAAATCAGTATATTCCAAATTTGTTGGTTTTAGATCTGGATCACTCATAATTTGATACCAAATATTATTTCCATTTACTGAAGGTCCTGTTGTTTCCCCAATTATAACGATAGATGAATCTTTTTGCTTGTATTGATAGAATTTTTCTGATACAAGACTTCCATATGGATCTTTCCTTGGGTAAACAGTATTATTATAGTCGTTGTTTAGGACTGCTATAGTATATGCATTATAATCTTGAAATCCAAAAGTTTTATCTAACTGGTAGTAGTGGGATGCTGCTTTCTCTCCCCAATATGGGTCAGAAGCATATTTTACATTTATTCCACTCTTCTTGTTCCCAACCATTGCGCCATAAAAGCGAAAGTCTCCTGGTTGAAGATATCTATACGATAGCCATGAGTACGCATACCTATAAATACAATCAGCTACAGTTTTAAATACGGACGCTTGTTCACCTGGAGCTTGATCAACTGCATTCAACCCGAATAAATTATTTTTGCTTTGAGCTATTTGACTGGTTCCATAGTTAGATTCATTGATTCCAATTGCAAACATTAATGCTGCATTTACGCCATACTTATTTTGAGCATCAATGAATGTATCTCCTGTATCTGTCATTTTAGAATTTGACACTCTACTTGCTATAAACGCATTTAAATTGGCAGCATTATAATTCGTTTTGGTACGAAATGATAAATATTGATAGTAATTGTAATAAGGATTGTTGGCATTTACAGCACTTGATGTTATACCATTTTGATAATCCCTCAGCATTACCTTCATATCTGTATAGAAGTAGTGTCCATCATAGCTATAATAGTTTCCTGGCGAAAGCATCTCTGGTTTTTTACCGATTGCCCTACTAAAGCCACTCTTTCCATAAACATTTGTTGGGAAATGATGAATTATTTCACTTGATGTAATTTGATAATAAGTTGGTGTCTTTGCCCATGAAAGAGGTACAATATCGTATTGGATCTGTTGTTTTTGAGCTTCATTCTCATACCGTGCAATATATCCTATTAGATTACTCACTTTTATTTTAATTCTTCCAGTTCCTGGATCTACTCCTAAATATGCTGCATCATCTGAATATTGACCTGCTGCAGCAATATAACCTATTTCCTTTTGTAAGGAAACATTATTATAGACTTTAATATATTTTTTAATGGTGGCCTGATCATAATCTATTAATGCATACTTAGCATCAATAATCATTCCTTCTTGAATTAATACTAAATCATCATTTGCTGTTGTATTCATAACCTGCTTTGCCTCATTATACGAATTATAGCATCCTACAGTTTCTAGTGAACCATCTGACTTAGCATTTGCTAATTCTACAACTGGGCAGACATTTCCTCTTGCACGAATCTCTCCTGCTGTTAAAGCATCAACCTCAGTAAAGGAGAAAACAACAAATAAAATACCTAAAATCTTAAATAAATGTTTCATTTTTCCCTCCTTATATTTTTTTTCAACTATATTATATCAAATATATATAAATAAGTCATAAAATTCGACGATATATTTTAAATAGTTGACATTTTTTCCTTCTTCTTTCTGTCAAATTTTTCACCTTATTCTTACTT
>JAAWDC010000041.1 GCA_022793565.1 Bacilli bacterium | reverse complement strand
TGACTCCAGGATTAAATGGAAAAAGGGTCAATATCGAGAAAAGTTATCAAGAAATGAAAAAGATTAATCAGTATCGTAGCAGCATGCTTGTATTTGATGAGATAGTGCCTGAAATTCCACTAGAGAATCAGTATGATAAGTATGTAATTCAAGGAAATTCTACTAAAAGTCAAGTTGCTTTACTGTTTAAAGTGGAAGATATGAATTATTTGAATCAATTGGTTAGTATTTTAAAAGAGAAAGAGATCGTAGCAACCTTTTTTATGGATGGAGAATTTATAGAGCAAAATATGGATACAGTTGCGGGTTTATCTAAGTCTGGGTATGAGATTGAAAATCTGGGCTATGCGGGTAGTTATTCTTCTGATAAATTTCAATGGACGAATAATATGATTACATCTTTAACAAAGAAAAATACGAATTATTGTTATACCGATTATAAGGATAGTACTATTTTGGATTTGTGTAGTAAAAATTCCATGTATACAATTAAGCCAACCATTTCTACAGGGGCTTATCCATTTCTTTCGATTAAAAAGAATTTAGAAAATGGGAGTTTAATTAGTTTCAATTTAACAGAGAAAACATTAAAAGAACTACCATCTATTCTTTCTTATATTCGTCAGAAAGGGTATGAGATGGTTACTATTACAGATGCGATTAGTGAGAGAAGAGATAGTGAGAAATAAACTATCTTTTTCTTTTTATTCTTTTCCTTGGATTTACTCTTGTTTTATAGTATAATTTGTAGTAGTGGTAAGGTGATCGTAATGTATTTAAAAGAAATTCAAGCCTCTGGGTTTAAATCTTTTGCAGACAAGGTAAATATTGTGTTGGATGATAATATTACTTGTATTGTTGGACCAAATGGTAGTGGTAAAAGTAATGTTGTAGATGCGGTAAGATGGGTGCTTGGGGAACAATCTGTTAAGAGTCTTCGTGGAGATGGCTCTATGAGTGATGTTATATTTTCTGGGAGTAAAAGTAGAAATGCATTAAATGTAGCTTCTGTCTGTTTGGTTTTTGATAATTCAGATCAATATTTAAAGGTTCCATATACGGAAGTGTCTGTTAAGAGACGAGTTTATCGAAGTGGGGAAAATGAATATTTCTTAAATGGGGAAAAATGTCGTCTAAAAGATATTGTCGATTTATTTATGGATAGTGGGATTGGGAAAGAATCCTTTAATATTATATCGCAGGGAGAGGTTCAAAAAATTCTTAGTAACTCTCCTTATGAAAGAAGAGTAATCTTTGAAGAGGCAGCGAGTGTTTTAAAATATAAAAAGAGAAAAGAAGAGGCAATTCGTAAACTAGAAAGAACAAAGAATAATTTAGAGAGAGTTGAAGATATCATTCATGAGTTGGAGCTTCAATTAGAGCCTTTAAGAGAACAGAGTAAAAAAGCTCGTGAATATATTGAAACTAAAGAAAAATTAGAACAAGTAGAGGTTGCTTTGCTTGCTTATGAAATAGAAATGTTAAATAGTGAGTATCAACTTGCGAAAACCAAACTTGAAGCTTTAAATAATGAGATTATTACTTTATCTGCTGGTAGTTCTGGTAGTGATGCTGAAATTGGTCAAAAGAAAGTAGAACAGCTTCGGATCGAGAATGAATTGGCAGATCTTCAGAAAGAACTTTTATATTTAACAAGACAAGAAGAAAAATTGAATGGTGAGAAGAAAATGCTTCAAGAACGTAGTAAGTATCATGCAAGTGATCAAAAAGTTCATGAGATGATTGCTACGCTTAAAGAAAATGATTATAAACTAGGAAATGAGATTACGATACTTACGAATGAAATTCAGTTTTCTAAAGATAGTTTTAATCATAAGACAGCTGATTTAAATAAATTAGAACAACAAGTAACACAAGGTAAGAGAAAGTATGCAGAAATTGAAAGGGAAATTTCTTTTAAAAAGCGAGATAATTACGAATTAGATAATAAGATTCAAGTTTTAGAAAATTTTATTGAATCTGGGGGAAATTTAAGTAGTAGTGTGAAGGCTGTTTTGAATAATCCAAGATTAAATGGTGTTTATGATTGTATTGGAAATTTAATTGATTGTGATTTAAAATTTGCCCAAGCGTTAGATATTGCCTTAGGGGGAAGTAAACAATTCTTGGTTGTAGAAAATGAGAATGTAGCAAAGGATGCTATTATCTATTTAAAAGAAAATAAACTGGGGCGTTGTACTTTTTTTCCACTCAATGTGATTCGAGGACGGTATGTTGATCAAGAAACAGAACGATTATTGCGTATTGAGATGGGATATATTGATGTTTTAGCGAATCTTGTTCAATTTGATCCAAAATATAAAGAAATTGTTTATAATCAATTGGGGAATGTGATTGTAGCACTTGATATTGATAGTGCTAATCGTATTAGTCGAAAGATTAGAGCTCGTTATAAAGTTGTTACTTTAGAGGGGGATGTAGTTCATGTTGGAGGTTCAATTACTGGTGGTGTTGTAGCATCTTCTAGAAATATAATTAGTGATCGTTATGAATTAGAACGTCTTGAACGAAATAAAAGAGAAAATTCGCAAGTAATTGAAGAATTGGAACATACTAGAAGTGAGCAGGAGTCTTCTGTAAAACAATTAGAAGAGAAATTATATCAAGAACAAGCTGCTTTATTATTGGAGAAGGATGCAATTCATCATAAGATGGAGCAGTTAAGTGATTTAAAAGAACAATTAGAACAAGTGCATTCAGAGTTAAAGGGGTTGGATGCTGTCGTTGATTCTTCTCTTTCTAAGGAAGAAGATCGTATTATGTCTTTATTTTATGAGGCACAGAAGAAGAAGGAAGAGACCAAAGTATTGGTAGGAAGAAAAAATCAAGAAAAGGAACAATTGAAGAGTGAGATTGAAGAATTGGAAGCAACTACAAAGTTGGCAAATAGTAATTTAAATAAGAAACAAGCAGAAGTTCGGGAGTTAGAAGTAAAAGTTAGTCGAATGGATGTAAAGTTGGATTACAATTTAAATACATTAAGTGAAGAATATTCATTGACTTTTGAAAAGGCCAAAGAAAATTATCCCTTAGAGCTTCCTTTGGAAGAAGCTAGAAGTCAAGTTACTAGTTATAAGAGTACAATTAAGGGGATTGGAATGGTGAATATCGATTCGATCGCAGAATTCGATCGAGTGAACGAACGTTATCAATTCTTGGATCATCAGAGAACTGATTTATTTACAGCACAAGATACGTTATTAGAGATTATTGATGAAATGGATGAGGTCATGAAGGAAGAGTTTAAGAAGACCTTTGATGAGATTGAAAAAGAGTTTGAGGTTGTATTCAAACAATTATTTAATGGTGGAAAGGCTACTTTAAAATTGACAGATCCAAATAATCTATTGGAAAGTGGTGTCGATATCATTGCTTCTCCTCCTGGTAAGAAACTAACAACAATTTCTCTTTTATCTGGTGGAGAAAAGACTTTAACGGCGATCAGTCTATTATTTGCCATTTTAAATGTTCGAACTGTTCCATTCTGTTTGTTCGATGAAGTGGAAGCTGCATTAGATGAGGCCAATGTTGATAATTTTGGAACTTATTTAGATCATTATAAAAATAAAACGCAGTTTTTGTTAATTACACATAAGAAGAAAACGATGGAGTATGCAAAAACACTTTATGGAATTACGATGCAGGAGTCTGGTGTTAGTAAGTTAGTTAGTGTTAAATTAGAAAACAAATAAAAAAGGCATTTGATGCCTTTTAATATGGATAGTAGTAAAAATTATTATAATAAGTATTTGGGTAGTATTGTGGATAATAGTATGGTTGAGGATAGTACATTGGTCCATATGGATTGTTTTGTTGTTGATTTCCGATTGCGTATCCTGCAATTCCTCCAAGTAGAAGTGGACCTACAAATCCAGCTCCAATGAATCGATCCTGATTTCTATTGGGGTTGTAATTTTTAGGAAAACCATGTCTATTATACATATTTCTAGAGAATTGATTCATATTATAATCATATGGTAGCATAAACTAATCACCTTCCTAGAAATAGTTTATGCGAAGAGAAAGGAATGAGTGAAATGAGTGAAAAATTAAAAGAGTTAGCAAGACAAATTGTTGGGTATTCTATTCGTGTTGAAAAAAATGAGAAAGTCTTAATTATGACTCAATCGTTAGAGGCAAGAGAGTTTATTTCTTATTTGATTGAAGAAATTTATAATCGAAATGGGATTCCATCTGTAAAAGTAAATGATCCATATCTTGGGAGTCAACTAGCAGAGGGAAACACAGAAGAGAGAATTCAATTACTAAAGACAATTCAGGAACAAGAAGTTGCTTTATATGATTCTTTTATTAATATTCGTTATGCAACAAATGATTATGAGGATAAAAATATCAATCCTGAGATGAATAAGAAACTGAAGAAGGCCC
>JAAWDC010000040.1 GCA_022793565.1 Bacilli bacterium | reverse complement strand
GGTCTAAGATCTATTTGAATCCTAAAAAATTAGACTTAGGAGATCCGCCAGTATTACAAAATATTGTATTAGAAGATGTTGATCTTAGTTATTTAACAGAAAGGGATTTTGAATCTGTTTTGATTAGGAATTGCAATTTGAAAAATACAGGATTACATTTAGATTTTAATCGAATGATAAATCCAAGTGAAACAATGTATAGTGTCATTTTAGATCCAGGTATTATTCTTAGTCCTTTTACAAAAGTTAATTTAGATACAATTAATTTAAATCCTGATTACCCGTTTACAGATTTTCAAATTGTAGATGCGGTTGTGCATTCCTTTGATTGTTCTACTTTTCATGCCATTAGGAAGGACAAGCGTAATCATAGATCTTATCCTTTTGGTTTATCTAAGAATCAATTCTATCAGCAAATGAATCGCTATTTGGATTTAATTATTTCTACGTTACGTTCTAATCAAAGAGATAAGATGGTTCATTTAATAGAGAAACTTAGGGAAACTTGTGAATTGGACGATATTTTTAATTTATTTACATATCAGAACTTTGAAACACATATTCAAAATACTGATTTTACAGCAGAGGACGTTCAGGCACTATCAGGATTAATTTTAAAGAATTATTTAAATTTTGATTCGTGTACTTTTGATGTTAGTTATAAACGTGCTGTTGAACTTGGAAAGAACGAGGATATAGGAATATTTAATGCATTTACTACATTTTCTAACTGTTCTTTCAATGAAATGGTTTATTCTAATGAGAAAAATAAGAGGATAGAGGATACGCCATTTACTTGTAATACTAGTGCATATGTGAAACTTGGAAATGCTTGTAATGGAACTTGTTCTTTTTGTAAAAATATAACAGAGAAAATAAGTCCAACTTGTATTGATAAAGTTTTAGAGACTCTAACTCGAGAAGATTTGCTTCATCATTTAAATCAGATTTATTTTGGTGGAGGAGAGCCGACCTTATATTTGAATGAAATAGAGAATATTCTTTTTAACTATTGGCAGATATTGTCAGAACATGCTATTGAAGTTCCAGATTTTTATTTGTTTACGAACGGTTCTGGAGACTGGGAGAGAGTTTATCATATTCTTTCTAAATATAGACAAATTTATTTTCATTCTAAAATTATGTTGAGTAGACATGAAATAGAAGATGAAAAGAATCAAAAGATTTTGGGAGTTCGTTATTCTTTGGAGGATCCTTATTTTCAAAAATTAGTCGAGTATCGAAAAGTGATTTTAGCTTTGACCTGTAGTGAACTTAATATGAGAGAACATTTTTTAGAAGAATATTTACAGTTTGGAAGAGAGTTAGGAGTTCGTAGTTTTATGATTCAAAATTTAGAAGCAAAGACGGATATTCCTTGCGATTTTATTGGGGATTATTTAAATATATTTGAGAGTAATCTTGAAAAGGAACATTTTAAAAAATCTTCGATTGTTTCGACGTCTTATTTTGATTTGAGTTTGTTAAGTGATGGTGTTACTACTGTTTGGTTGAAACGATATTTTGATCCTTCTGAACTAGAAGCACATTTTAAACATAATCCTAAGCATTCTTTTGATTTGGGAATTGATTCTAATGGGGATTTATATAATGATTTTCAGATGATTAAGAGGATAAAGTAGTAGAGATTGTCTTTGATAGTAAGGACAATCTTTTTTGTCTTATTCTTAGTGTTTTGAACTATATTTTTTAAAAGCTTTTTTGCTTAGAAAAGAGATAAAAATTATAGTTTATTTTTTAGAAAGTAGGAAACTATTATAATTCTTAGGAGGTCTTTCGTTAAATTTATTGTCTTTTTGACAATGTTTTATTACAAAAATCCTATTTTATTTTTTGATAAATTTTGTATAATATAGTTGGTGAGGAAATGAAAAGAATATTAATTATTGAAGATGATGATGTGATTCGAATGGGACTAAATTATTATTTGAAACAGGAATCTTTTGATACTTTGGAGTCTTCCAATGCTAGAGATGCTCTTTCTATATTAAAAGAGAATACAGAAATTATACTTTGTTTATTAGATGTAAATCTTCCAGATCAAAATGGTTTTTCTCTTTTTCAGGAAATTAGAACTTTTTCTAAAGTACCGATTATATTTTTGACAGCGGATGATATAGAGACTTCTATTGTGATGGGATTAGATATGGGTGCAGATGATTATATTACTAAACCATTTAAGGCAAGGGAATTGATGTCTAGAATTCGTAATGTGTTAAGACGTTATGAAGCAAGTAGTGGAGATTCTGTAATTGAGTATGGTGGAATTACTTTAGATACGAGACAGGCAAAAGTTTTTAAGGGTGGAAAAGATGTGATGCTAACTGCTTTAGAATATAAGATTATTTTGAATTTCTTTTTAAATCCGAATATTGTTTTTACAAGGGAGAAGGTTCTTTCCAATATTTGGGATGTGAATGAAGAATATGTAAACGATAATACTTTAACTGTTTATATTAAGAGAATTCGTGAAAAAATAGAGGACGATCCAAGTAATCCTAAGATTATTCAAACAGTTCGTGGGATTGGATATCAATTGGGAGTTCGTGATGACTAGGCGTAAGGAAATTCAACTATTATTTTGGATGGAGCTTTTTTTTGTAGGAATTCTATGGCTGTTTACTTTTTTTGGTAAAATTTCAGATTTAACTTTTTGGATTGTTCTATTTGCAATTTTAGTTGTAGATATCTTTTTCTTTATTGTGTTATATCATGAAGGGAAAGAGATAGAAAAACTGTCTTTTGATATGAATCGTATTTTAAATGGGGATTATAGTATTGGGATTCGTGATTATGAAGAGGGCGATATCAGTAATTTAAAAAATGATATTTATAAGATGACTATCAAGTTGCGAGAGCAGGTAGAACAAAGTAGAAAAGATAAAAAATATTTAGAGGAAATTTTATCGGATATTTCTCATCAAATTAAGACTCCACTTACTTCCATGTATGTTATTAATGATTTATTTTTAGAGGATCAGAATATGGCTTTTGATTTGAAACGTGAGTTTCTTTTGAAAAATCGGATGCAGTTAGAAAGGATAGAGTGGTTAGTTTCTTCTCTTTTAAAGATGTCTAGGTTAGATAGTGGGGTAGAACCTATAAAGAAAAGAAAGATTAAAAGTAGTGAGTTAGTTCAAAGTGTGATTGAACCATTAAAAATTCCTATCGAGTTAAAGGAACAAACTTTAGAAATTGTGAATTTAAAAGATCCTCTTTTATGGGTTGATCCAAATTGGACAAGAGAAGCTTTTGTTAATATGTTAAAGAATGCTCATGAACATACTCCAGAGGGTGGTGTGTTAAGAATTGAGGTGAATGAGACTCCTCTTTATTTTGAATTTTTGATATCAGATACTGGTTGTGATATTTCTAAGGAAGATTTGCCACATATTTTTGAACGATTTTATAAAGGGGGAGGAAGTAAGGAAAGTATTGGGATTGGATTACATATGGCAAAGAAAATTATTATGATGCAGCAGGGGGATATTAAAGTGGTTTCTAGTTCCAAAGGAACAACATTTAATATTAAATTTTATAAGAAGAATTATTAAATGACAAAATTGTAATGAAAAAAGTCACTAAGATTTAGTAGAATGGATATTGAAAGAGAGGATGTTATGTATGGAAATATTAAAAGTAAAAGATCTATGTAAATCCTATGGAAAAGGGAATACATTGGTTAAGGCATTAGATCATGTTTCTTTTTCTGTAGAGCAAGGAGAATTTGTGGCTATTGTTGGTTCTTCTGGTAGTGGAAAGAGTACACTTCTTCATTTACTTGGTGGAGTTGATCGTCCGACGAGTGGAGAGATTATTATTGATGGGGAGAAGGTATATCAGCTTGACGAGACGAATCTTGCTATTTTTCGTAGAAGGCAAGTTGGACTTATTTACCAGTTTTATAATTTAATTCCAATTCTTAATGTAGAAGAGAATATTACTCTACCTATTTTATTAGATGGGAGAAAACCTGACAAAGAGTATTTGAATGAATTGATTGATATGCTTAATTTAAAAAAACGTATTAATCACTTACCTAATGAATTATCTGGTGGGCAACAACAAAGAGTTTCTATTGGAAGGGCTTTAATGAATCGTCCTGCTCTGTTACTTGCTGATGAACCAACTGGGAATTTAGATTCTAAAGCAAGTAAAGATGTAGTAGAATTGTTAAAATTGTCAAACGAGAAATATAAACAGACCATTATTATGATTACCCATGACTATAATCTAGCATTGAATGCCGATCGAATTATTACAATTGATGATGGAAAAATAGTTTCAGATGAGAAGGTAGGGTAATTATGAGTATTTTAAATAGACTTACTATTCGTCATTTGAAGTTGAATAAAAAAAGAACAATTGTCTCAATTATCGGAATTATTCTTTCAACTGCACTCATGGTAGGAATTGGACTTTTGTTTTCTACGTTAAGAGATAATGCTATTCAAGAGACTTTAATTAATAGAGGTAGCTATCATTCTATGCTTGGTAATGTGCGTGGAGATGATATTGAGGAGATCGCTAAAACACCTGAAGTCAAAGATTATTTTTTAAATACATTAGTTAGCTACGCCAAAAGGGATGATTCAGAGGATGATTCTTATATACGAATTGAAGCTGCTGATATGAATTATATGAAAGAAATAGAATTAGTGCGGGGAAGGCTTCCTCAAAATGAACATGAGATTTTGGTTTCTAATGGTTTTGGAAATGAAGATTTTTTCAAAATAGGGAATGAGATAACATTGTCTACGGGTGTTTTTTTAATTGATGGGGAAGAGTCAATGACTCGTTGTGATGATTGTCTTACAGAAGAAGATGAATTTGTTGAGAAGAAAAAAGAAACTTATAAAATTGTTGGATTTTATGGAATAAATCCTTATGTTTCATGGAGAGACCCTGTTGCTATTACGATACTATCTAAAGTATCTTCTAATAGTAGTTATAATATTTATTTTCATTTTAAGGAAATGAAGGATACAGAGAAGATTACTAGTCAATTAGAAGAAAAATATGGAAATGGTGTTATGGATTTCAATTCCTCTTTACTAGGGTTATCTGGAATTTCTAAATATGACAATATTGTCCAAAGTTTAGCTGGAATTATGATTATTCTTCTTTCTTTAGTTTCTATTGGATGTATTATTGTTATTTATAACTCCTTTGC
>JAAWDC010000001.1 GCA_022793565.1 Bacilli bacterium | reverse complement strand
GTAATCGTCATTTCTGTTACTTTTTCTTCCTCTAACAAAGAGATCAATTTATCATAACTTAATACATTAACTGTACGATTCATGACGTTAAACAAGTAATAAGCTCCAAACATAAATAATATTAAAAATAAATAAGGTAATAAACCTCTTTTTAAACTATTTCTATTCATCCTTTTCCTCCTTTTAATAGTATTTTACTATTATATCATAATTCTCATTTTTTTGTTTATTAAATTTACTTTTCTTAATCCCAGGAATCCACACTATCGTATCCTTAGCATCTACGACAATCGGCCAAAGTTCACGATCCTTCATTGGAATCTTTGAATCGATAAAAATATCTTTAATCTTTCTATGTCCATTTGTTCCCTTAAGTGCAATTTTATCTCCATATTTTCTAGTTCTAATATAAAGAGGTAAGCAGATTTCTTGACTATCTAGACGACAGACATCATTTCCATTCGATTCAACAGATTCAACCCTTTCAATCGTCTTACCATTTGGAAGGATAGCATAATCGAAAAGTTCAATTTCATAAGTATCGATTTCAAAACTCTCTCTTTGAAATTTAAGAAGGTCATATGATTTTACTACCTTCACTTGATCTGGCAAAAATATAAAACTATTTTTCTTTTTAGAGTGAATCAAGTTTTGAATCAATTGTACATGTCGATCATGAATAACCATAAGATCATCTTGATAAATCGTAGCGAGAATCGAATTCAAAACTTTTTCCTGTAAAATAGGATCAATCTCTAAGAATTTAGGAATTAAAAATGACTGACAATCGGATTGATATATCTTCTTATATTCCCTATTTGCTTGTTGATCTATATAATTGTTATATTTAACTAATGAAGTACTGAACTTTAAGAATTTTTCATAATATTTGGAATCCTCTTCCTTCAAAAAAGGCAAAATCTTTTTCCGATAACGATTCCTAGTATATTTTTCTTTATCATTAGATTGATCAATCACATAAGGAATTTTATGAGCAGATGTAAATTGATAAATCTCTTCTTTTGATACCGTAATCAATGGACGAATAAGTCGATAATCACAATGAGAAACTTCCCTTTGAAATCCAGCATACCCAATCAAGGTAGAACCCCGAACCAATCGCATCAAAATAGTCTCTGTAAGATCATCTCCATGATGTGCAGTCATCAAATAATTGGCATTATATTTATGAACCATATCTTCAAAATATCGATATCGAATAGTTCGTGCCTCATTATGAAAATTATCATCCCCATAATGTTCAATTACCATAGATTCAAAAACGATTCCATGCTCCAAGCACCACTGTTCCAAAAATTCCTTTTCTTGAAAGCTCTCTGCTCGAACATTATGATTCACATGACAACACACAATAGAAAAATGAAGCTTCTTCTCTAAATCATTCAAAATAGAAAGAAGTGCCATAGAATCAGGTCCACCAGAACATCCAAGAATAATAATGTCCTCAGCATTTAAACATAATTCTTTAGTTAAATAATGATATATTTCTTCCATAATATCACCCAACAGTATTTTATCATAAGTTCTTTAAAAAACCAGTAAAAAAGAAGATTATTCGTCTTCTTCTGGAATTCTTAATATGATTTCCCCTTCCTTAGAATACATATACTTTTCTCTTGCATACCTCGCAATATAATCTGGATTCTCAAGCTTTTCTACATCTACCTTAAGTTCAGCTTCTTTCTCACGTAATGTCACCATTTTACTTTTTAAAGCCTCTTTCTCTTTGTATTTATCAGCAATTTGAACCCAATAATTACCAATTAAAACACTAACAGTACCGATCACAAAAAAACAACAAGGAATAAATAAAATCAGCCTTGTACAATCTTTTTTCTTTTCATTAATTGATTGCTTCTTCATTTTTGCCATAGTACCCTCCTAACCAAATTATAAGAAGGATAAAATAAAAAGACAATGGATGTTGCATATAAATTATGTTAATTGACAGATTTTTGTCACTCCAAAAAATCTTATTTCTTTCTTTTAAAAAAAACATATCTAGCCTTGCGACTAAAAAAGTTACCAATTACAAAGCCAATACCTAAAAGAATTAAAAAATAAAAATGAACAACTCCACCGTTAATTAAATATAAAAAGTAAAAATATAATAGACAAACAAAGAGACAAAAGAAAAAATTAAAAAAAAGACGGAAAACTTTACCCGATAAAAACAACCATCGATAACAAAGATTCACTAAATAAGAAAATAAAAATCCATAAACAAAAGAAACAATAAAACTCTGGATTTGAACTGAAAGTTCCATTATTTAAACAACCTACTGATTAATGTTGTATCTTTTTCTTTCTTTGTCGTATCATCTACATATGCAAAAGATTTTAAAAACCCTTTAATAGACACATTTCCCTGTAATGTATCCAATTTCAATAACTCCAAGTCATCCCCTTTTAATACTAAAAACCCCATAACAGTTTCCATTAGAAATTCTTCACTATCAAAACTTTCTATTTTCTTTACCCCAGTAACTAAAATATTCTTTCTTTCTACAATACTAATACTATGATTATAATTAGCAATTGTCGTATCCTTGTCCATATTGATTCCTCCTAATAAAAGATATGAATTATTTAAAAAATTATGATATTTTATTAGAAAAACATTTTAAGCATGAAAAAAAGTCCCATATGGGACTTACTATCTATAATTTTACTCTTCTTCAGATTCTACAGGATCTTCTGCTTCATCGTAAGCTTTAAGAATAGTTTCTTCAAACATAGCACGTACTTCTGGATTAATAGGATGTGCTATATCTCTGTAACCACCAGCAGGAGTCTTCTTGCTTGGCATTGCGATAAATAAACCTTTTTCTCCTTCAATAATTCTAATATCGTGTACTGCAAAACTATCATCTAATAATACAGATGCAATACCCTTCATTCTTGATCCTTCTTTTTCAATCTTACGAACATTTACAGATGTAATCTTCATATGTCATATCCTCCTTCTAAAGCATACACTTTATACTAACAATCATATACTTTAATTATCAAAAAGTCAACAATTTTTACGAATTATCCGACGCAGTTTTGGAAGATATTACCAATTTACGTATCAATACATCGCTGTAACTGAATGATTTTATAAACGGACCTTCTGTTAATGAAATGATAAATACAGCATCGTATGTACTTGTAATTGTCCCAAAAAACTCTTCAACTTGATTCCTGCTCCCATGAAATCGAAAATGAAGTTCTTGTCCTTTATAAGAGTCCATCCGACTCTTTATTTTCTCGATTGCTGTCATCTTGGATACCCCACAAACATACACCCTTTAGTAACCACGCCACCAATCCCTTCAGCACCATATCTGGTTTTTTCAAGAAGAGAAACCAAATCAATTGTTTGATTACGATCAGAAAGAGCAATTCCACTCGCAATAATTGCAGGATCTAATGCATGGATATTAATACGCTGAGGACTAGAAGCAAATGTAGCCCCAGATTTAATCAATTCCTCATAATTACTTTGACAAGCTCCAGCAATTACAATTAACTTATCTTGATCTTTTTCATAATGTCTAGCACTTTGAACTGCTTCAATAAAGTTCTTCGTATTTTTATAGCTGTTCACATCTTGAATAGAACCCTTTCTTTTATAGTAAGCATCATGACCCGTAATTACTAAAATATCAGGACTTAACTTTTTGAGATACTCACCTATTTGACTAGCAATATCTTCTTCTCGAAGACAAACCCCATAAGACATAATATTCAACTTTTGATATAGATTTAAACAACGTTTTAAATACTCCTCATCTCCATCTACATGTAGAATTTTGCCTGGTAAGTAAAAAAACTCACTCCGATCTAAAGATAAACTTTGATCCATTCTCTCATAAATCTTTTCATCGTCCTCTACCTTTGTCTCCTCTACTTTCTTTAAATCTGTAAGCTGACTATCTGCATAAAGACGCATATTAATTCCTTTTAAGTATGCAATTTCACCAGAAATATCAATGATTCGAAAAAAAATATCATTATTGTAAGAATCTCTAGTTACAATATCACCAACATTAAAAAGCATATCATCACCCTCTAAATGATATGCCTTTACTCACTTAATATATTACTGATTTCTACAAATACTTCTACTGGAAACTCCTCAGCACGACTTGTTAAAGAAAAAGAAAATTTAGAAAGAACTTCTTCAATCTTAATTAAATCATATTTCTTCAAATTATTTCTTATATTCTTTCTCTTATACTGAAAACTATCTCTTACAATCTGTGAAAATAGAGAAAAGTTTTTAACTGGTAAAATACTTTCTCTTCTTTCCAAAGATAAAATTACACTATCAACATTTGGTCTTGGTATAAAACAATTTCTATTAACCGAAAATAACTTCCGAATTTTAAAATAATAGTTTAAAAACACTGTAATAGAACCATAATCCCTAGTCGCAGGCCGTGCACAAAAGCGATCTCCGACCTCTTCCTGTACCATAATCACAATTTTATCAACCAAAATATGTGAATCTATTAACTTCATTAAAATAGGTGTTGTAATATAATAAGGCAAATTAGCAACTACATATAAATGCTGATATTGATACCCCTCCAAGTCGCAATTCAAATCCCTTTTTAAAAAATCATCAAAAATAAGAGATACATTAGAATAAGAATGCAATTTCTCATATAAAGTCTCCTCTAAAGAAGAATCAATTTCATATGCTACTACTTGCGTTGCCACCTCAGCCAACTTTTGTGTAAGTGCTGCTGCTCCAGGTCCAATTTCAATAACTAAAGTATCTGCCGGAATTTTACTAGCACTAATAATCTTAGTTGGGATAGTTTCATCTTTTAGAAAGTTTTGCCCAAACTTTTTTTTAAATTGAAAATCTTTCATAGAATCCCCCCGTAAAATAAATTCATTTTCCTAAATGATCTCGACCTCTTCTTCTAATTTCTTATTTTTATTGCGATTTAAAATTTTCCAAATTTGAAACATAAAAGAAACTGTTAACGGTAAAACAACAGATAATAAAAAACCAATTTTACTAGTTACAAATGTACGTACATACCCTAGCATCGGAATACGACAAAAAACTTTCCCAATCACTTCACTCTGAAGAATAATAGCATTGTCCTCTTTGTTATTATTATCTCCCTTTGTTCGATAAGCACTCTCTCCAACATCCGTTTTTAAAAGTCCCACTACACGATGCGTAATTGGAACACCATGAGTTTCTATTTCCTTAGATAAAAACGTAATAATGTCATACATTTGAATATTATCTTCAGAAGCTCGAATAGTAACAACAGCATCATATACGTTAATATTAGGAACCATACTAGGACTAATGATTACATATGCACTAAATAACGGATTTTTCTCTATATGATCCTTTTTTGCAAGAAGCTGATCTCCTACAGTCAAAACAACCATAAGTGCAATCGATGCTAGAATCATTAGCAAAGAGCAAAGGAACATAGAAGAAAATAAACGACCAACTAATTTTACTCGCCTCACCTTTGCCACCTCTTTTTTTATTATACTAATATCATAATATCACAAGAAAAAAACAAATTCCATGAAAAAAAGAGCCTATGCTCTCTCTTTGACACTTTTCTACCATCCCCAACGAAGGACTTCGTAATGCACATTTTGTTGTCTACCCACCAAATCCATATTATCAGTCTCTGAGACTAAGAAATCCATAATATTTCCTTTAATAGTCCCTCCACGATCTAAAACAATTCCAATAATTGGATCTCCACTAAATGTAACATTAGAAAATTGAACAATCGTTCCACAAGGAATTGCAGGATCAGCAGCTAAAATACGAACTGTTCCATAAGTAGAGTCACTAAAATAAATATTTCCATTTCTAACATCTTGTCTTGGTGGACAACTAACTTTTCCATTACATCCTGGACAAGTTGCCTTATATGCAGTCATTTGCCCAGTAAAAGCAATTGGATTAGTTGGACCATAGGTCTTTGCCTCTTCCATAGTGTTAACTTGCATTACTTGCATTTTCTGATCCACATTATTATATTTACTTACAATATGAATCGCTTCGATTGATTTTACTCCATTAATATTCGTTACTGT
>JAAWDC010000039.1 GCA_022793565.1 Bacilli bacterium | reverse complement strand
TAACCAAAAAGAAAAATGAAATGGAGTAAATTTTTACTTCTTTTTTTATGTCTTCTTTGCTATAATGGAAAGTAAGGAGAATCGGTATGAAGAAAATGTTTTTTTTATTGAGTTTAATTATAATCTTATTTATTTCTTTTTATTATAATGAGGATATTGTTGCTTTTTTTGTGAATCTTTATGTGCATCAGGCAGAAAAAACAACTGTTTTGGTGAATAATAGTTATGCTTCTTCTAGAAATTATCAGTATATTCAATTAACAGATGATTTTTCGCCAAAGAACAAGCAACATTTAATTAATATCTATTATACTATTTTAAATTCTGGAATGACTGAGTTTACATTTTTTTGTCCGAAAGAATATGGTGACTGTGTTTCTGATGTAAATGACTTATCAGATGATCAAGGACTTCTTTCTAGTATTAATAATTATGTTCCTGTTTATAATAGTTTTAAAAATATTGAGACAGAATTTGATACTTTAGGAAAGGTATCTATTAAAATCCATCCTGTTTATAATGAAACTCAAAAAGAGGAAATTAACCGAGTAGTAGATCAGGTAGAAAAGACTTATCTATCCCCTTCTATGGCACAAGAAGAAAAAATTAAAGCTATTCATGATTATATTATTAATACGACACAGTATGATAAAGATCGTTCTGATAATAAGGTTAAACAATATCATTCTGATACTGCTTATGGGGCATTAATAGAACATCAAGCGATCTGTGGTGGTTATTCAGACGCAATGAAATTATTTCTAGATCGGATGGGTATTGAAAATTATAAAATATCTAGTGAGAATCATATTTGGAACTTAGTAAAAGTTGATAATACTTGGTTACATCTCGATTTAACTTGGGATGATCCAATTACAGATACAGGGGAAAATGTCTTAGAATATAGCTACTTTTTGATTACTACGGAAGAATTACAATCCTTAGAAACTGATCAACACGTCTATAATAAGGCAGTCTATCCTGAAGCAAATTAAAGGAACATTTTGAAAATAAATGTTCCTTTTTCTTTTGGATTAAGAGATATGATTTCTACTTATAAGTTAACATAATATATTACATGCTGTATCCACCGTTTCTTGAAAATTCTCATAGTTTGTTTCAATCCACTTCACGGAAAATTGATGCTTAAAAAAGGTATATTGCCTTTTGGCATAGTGCCTAGAATTCTTTTTGATCTCTTCGATGGCTTCTTCTTTCGAACAATTACCATCAAAGTATTGATATAACTCTTTATAGCCAATTCCTGTAGTGATGGCTTTACTATAAATTTTTCGGTCATAAAAATTTTTTACTTCTTCTAATAAACCTTCTTCTATCATTTGATCTACTCTTTCATCAATCTTTTTATATAGTGTTTTTCGGTCTGTTGTAAGTCCAATTATTTGAAAGTCATATAGTGGTTGGCTATTTTGTTTGATTGTGCTTTCTCCATTCTTATAGCGATTTAATAGACGTACTAGTCTCTTTCGATTATTTATGTGTGGAAGGTCTTCTTTTGTATATTTTTGTAATTCTTGAACCAATTCTTCATTGGTATAAGAGTCAAATGTTTCTTGCTCGTTATTTTCTTCATTGAATTGATAATCATACAGACAGGCTCTGATATATAGTCCTGTCCCACCAACGAGGATAACGTTCTTTCCTCGGGAAGAAATCTCCTCGATCTTTTTTCTTGCATCTTTTTGATAATTATATACTGTATATAATTCTTCTACATCTACGATATCAAATAGATGATGTGGGATCTTATCCTTTTCTTCTTCCCTCACCTTTGCTGTTCCAATATTTAAATCTTTGTATACTTGCATACTGTCTGCATTAACAATTTCAGCATTCAATTTTTTTGCTAGTTCTACACTTAATTTAGTCTTTCCTACTCCTGTTGGTCCTACTATAACATAAATCATCCTGTTTCCTCCCTATACTACTTACACACCTTTTTATTTACTTTGCTTCTTACATAGATCGTTTGAACAATTTCTCTAAGTCGTATTTTGAATATGTGATAATCGTCGGTCTACCGTGTGGACAAGTGAACGGATTTTCACAATTTCTAAGTCTTTCTAAGAGTACTTCCATATCTTCTTTCATAATATGATCATTTGCCTTAATGGACGCTTTACAAGCCACTGTAGCAGCTACTTTGTGGACAAATTTCTCCATATCAAAGGATTCTTTTTCTATTATAATTTCAATAATTTTTTGGATTGCTCTTTCCTCATTTCCTTTTGGAATCCAGATTGGGATACTACGAATTACGATTGTTTGAAGTCCAAATTCTTCAAATATAAAACCCATTTTACTTAAAGTCTCAAAGTTTTTCTTTAAAATGATATATTCATTTGTTGGAAACTCTAGGGTAATTGGGATTAATAAATCCATTTGAATTGGTTTTGGGTTACTTAATTGTTCTAGATAATATTCATAATTGATTCGTTCATTGGCAGCGTGCTGATCGATTAAGAACATTCCGTCCTCATTTTCAGCGATTACATAAGTTCCATGGACTAAACCAACTGGATCCATATGCTTAATTCTAGGTTTCTTTTGCTCAGATGCTTCTTTTTTCTCTATTACTTCTAAATCTTTATTTTCTAATTCTGGCTTTAATGAAAGACTTTTTTCTTCTACTTCATAAGGTGTAACTGATTCTAATTCTAATTTCATTTTTTCGAATGTTTCAAATTCCTGTTCTTTTTTTTCTGCGTCAAATTCTTCTTTGACTTTTGGACTATAGTTAGTACTGATCATTATTTTTTCATTTTCTACTATGGTTTCTAAAGAAGCATCTGGAATTAGTGTTAAGCGTTCTAACTCTCTTGTAATTACTTGTTCTATCAATTCTTTTAATGTATCCATTTTAGAAAATTTAATATCCATCTTTGTAGGATGAACATTTACATCAATTAAAATAGGATCTACATCAATTTTTAAAACGACAATTGGATACTTGTCTGGGGGCATATATGTATGATAACTATCAGTAATAATTCGATTGATTTCGTTGTTTTTGATATACCGACCATTGATTAAAAGAGTAATGGCATTTCGATTGTTCTTTTGAATCTCTGGATAGGAAATATATCCTGATATTTCATAATCTGCATTTTCTCCTTTGACTTCGATCATTTTTTTCGTCATAGATAATCCGTATATATCATTGATTACTTTTAATAATCGATTACTTCCATCTGTATTTAAAAGAACTTTTTGATTGTTGGTTAAAACGAATTTGATATTCGGATAAGAAAGTGCCATTTTATGTACGTATTCTGTAATATAGGATAGTTCTGTATATAAATTTTTTAGGTATTTTAAACGTACTGGCGTATTATAAAATAGGTTTTTGACTAAAATACTAGTTCCATGTCTAAGTTCACTTGGTTCAATTGATAGAACCTTTCCTCCAGAAATACAGAGTTCGGTTCCTGTTTCTTCATTGCTGGTTTTTAAGGTTACTTCTGAAACGCTAGCAATCGAAGGAAGGGC
>JAAWDC010000004.1 GCA_022793565.1 Bacilli bacterium | reverse complement strand
TCTGCTTTTTATTTTGTTCTTTAATATAATTGCGAACAAAATGATACAGTGTTCTATTCTTTTCCTTTTCCGTAGAAATCGTCAACATACCACTTGGTTTTTTTACAACTAAGTAGTTATCATCTTCATATAAAATGTCAATCGGACCTATTTTAGTAACTTTTTTTTCATTCGAAATACTAATTACTTGTTTAGGTTTTACAATAGTATCATGTCTTACTAATTTCACTCCAGAAATAGAAATAGAATGATATTTTAACAAACTTTTAATTTTATTTTTAGAATAATCTGTATTCTCTATCAAATACTCCAATAATTTTGCTTCTTTTTTTACGATAATCTGATTCATAGCCACTCCTTCCTATCCAGTTACTACTTCGTTTCTTGATTCATAAATTTCTATTCCTTTGGCTTAGAAACTTCTACTATCTTCTCAATTACAGGCTGATTCTCATATAAAACAGTCCCATCATCATCCTCTACTTTAGCATTTTTACAAATCTCATCTACAATCTCAAGTCCCTTGGTTACTCTACCAAATGCTGCATAATCTCCATCCAATCTACGATTATCCTCATGCATAATGAAGAATTGACTACTTGCACTATCATTATATACTGATCTAGCCATAGAAAGTGTTCCCTTAGTATGACTAATAGAGTTTTCTACGCCATTAGAGGAAAATTCCCCTTTAATCGTTTTTGCTTCTTTAGGTGTTTTATTTCCTTGCGTTGGATCTCCTCCCTGCATCATAAATCCCTCAATAATTCGGTGGAAAGTCAATCCATCATAAAAACCTTCATGAACTAAATTTAGAAAATTAGTAACTGTAATGGGAGCAATATCGGCATATAATTCCGCTTCTATCGTTCCATAATCCTTAATAGATAACTCAATATAATGAGTTCCTTTCACATATTCAATCTCTTCCTCTTTTCCATTTTTCCCTCCAACAAAGAAGGCAACTACTAAAACTAAAATAACAACGCCTATCAGGGCAAATGTTTTAATTTGATTACTCATTTTAAATTCTCCTTTTCTTATTTTCTTTCTAATATAACAACTGTTTCGATATGGTAGGTATTAGGAAACATGTCAACAAGATGTATTTCTATAACATTATACTTTTTTGACAAAATGGAAAGATCTCTTGCCAACGTAACAGGATCACAAGAAATATATGTAATGCTTTGTGGATATATATTACAAATAGATTCTATTGTTACCTGATCAAGCCCACTGCGTGGAGGATCCACTACAATAGAATCTATATTTTGAAATTGAGAGATCCGATCCTCTACTTTTCCTTCTAAAAAACAAATGTTAGAAATATTATTTATTTTCTTGTTTTGATTTGCAGATTGAACAGCGTCTGTAACCACCTCAATTCCTGTTACCTTCTTTACATAGGGGGACAAAAGAATTCCTATCGTACCAGTACCACAATATAAATCCAAAATTGAAGTATATCTTTTTTTCTTATAATAATTTATAACTATTTGGTATAGTGCCTGCATCATCTCATAATTAACTTGAAAAAAGGCATTTCTTCGGATTTGAAATCGAAACCCAAAAACTTTTTCTGTAATATATTCCTTACCAAAAACCAATTCATTATTTATAAAAACAGACTGCACTGGAAAACTACCAAGCATATCCAAAAATTGAGATAGATCCGTGATCTTTCCATCAAGAGAAACCATAATCTCTTTTGTTGAAGTAATACGAAGCATCAATTGATCAATTCGATCTTCCTGTTTCTTCTCAAACAAAATTTTTTGATACAAATTTTTTAGTTCTTTCTCAATCAACATACAGTCAGAAACTTCTACTAACGAATTTGTTTTTTCATAATAAAAGCCTATTTTTTTTTGATTTCCATGAAAAATCACCTTATTCCGATATTGCATCGTCTTACCATGGCAAACAGATGAAATATCTATAGAAGATAACTTCCCATACCTTTCTAATAACTCTCTAACTTTCACTTCCTTAAAATCTAGCTGACTAGAATATTGCTGCTCAATAAGCTGACAACCCCCACATTGTCCACTATAAGGACAAGTGGATAGAATCCGTTTTTGAGATGGGCATAAAACTTCTATTACCTTTGCATTTGCAAACTTCTTTCGCGTTTTTGTAATTTGAATTCGAACTACTTCTTTAGGAAGTGCACCTTTGACAAAAACAAGAACTCCTCTAATTTTGGCAATCCCCTGACCAAAATGATCTTGTTTTTCGATGACTACTTCATATTCCTCTTTTTCCTTCATACTACCACGCCCATCTTTATTATACAAGAAAACAAAAAATTCCACCATCAAAATAGTGGAAAAGATTCATTTTTTTACTTTGATACAGTATCCCCTTTTCTTTACCTCATCTAAATAATCTCCAAAAGTTAGAAAACCACTTGCTTCTTTTTCTAACAAAGAAAGTGCAGACAATGGAAATTCTAAATCAAACTGATCACAAAAAGCCCAACGTTTCTTACTCTCCTCTTTAGAAGAACTGGATTCGATATCCTGACTAAGGTAATAATCTACAATCATTGAGGCAATTAAATGATTAAATACTCTTTGATTTTCCTTTTCCAATTCCTTAGTAGGTAAATCACTAAGACTATAATAACTATCATCATATAAAAACATACCAAATCCAAGGTCTTTAACCCATCCAATTTTCATATTACTAACACGCCAATCAAAAACACATATTTTATTTTGACTAAAAACAGAAAGTGTATTTTGAAAACGTGATAACCCTTCTAAAACAAAGTCTAAAGGTTCTTGATATAATATTTCCTTCGTTATTCCAAACATTTCATGAATAAAGGGCATCGAACATCCAATATAATTCCCAAATTCATCAAAAACAGGTGCTTTGCTAACAAGAACAGGAAATACACGATCACAAATGGCACAAAATTGATTGAGTTCCAATAAGGAAGGATAAATCTTCTCTTCCTCTAAAGAAGAATAATACAGTTTTACAGCCAAATCGATCCCATCTTCTACCAATCGATAACAAATACCAGAAGTTTTACCTATCATCTCATGATCTAAAGATAAAGAATATTGCTTATTATGAATTACAATATTTTTTCTCATACATTCCACCCGTCTTTACCGCACATATTATACATAAGCTCAAAAAAAACTTCAAGATAGTTTTTTATACGTTTATAAAAATTTTTCATTTTATTTTTCATATTTCTACCTATTTATCTCATACTAAAACTAGGAAAATACGAAAAGGAGGGTCAATATGATCGAAAGAATCAAACAAGAAACAAACTATGCTGGAGATATCATATATAAAAATATTCAAATCAAAGATCAAACAATAACTCTCATCTATTCAGAAGTCTTAGCCAGTGGAAGCGACATCAGTAATATGATTTTAAAAAATATTGCCAAAATTATTGATGAAAAAATCACCCTTCCTGAAGATTTATTCTTATTCTTCTACAACTCAATTCCTGGTCACAATGTCACTAGAATTAAAGACTATGAAGACCTCTTAAATAAACTTTGGAACGGTTATACCGTGTTCTTTGTAGATGAAAATAATTATTTTGCGATAGAAACCAGAGCAACACTAGATCGTGGAATCACAAGTAGTGAAAACGAAATATCCGTTCGTGGTCCAAAAGATTCTCTAACTGAAAATTTCAATAAAAACTTAGGATTAATTAGAAAAAGAATCAAAAGCAAATACTTGTGGCAAGATTCTTTAGAAATTGGAAAACAATCAAAAACAAAAGTAAGTATCTTATATATGCAAAATATTGCTGAAAAAAGCTTAGTAAAAGAAATCCATCGAAAATTACAAAAAGTTAATATAGATGGAATTTTAGACTGTGGTTATCTAAAGGACTATTTACACGAAGAATCAACTATTTTTCCAACGATTCTAACAACTGAAAAACCCGATTTGGCAGCCATGGCATTATTGGAAGGAAAAATTGTTATCCTCTGTGACAATAGTCCATATGCTCTAATCCTACCATGTTTTTTTATTGATTTATTTCATACACCAGATGACTATTACCAAAAACCAATTAACATTTCCTTCATCAGAATTATCCGCTTGCTAGCCTTTTTAATTTCTATTTTAATTCCTGCTTACTATATTGCTATTACAACCCATAACCATGATGCCATTACAACCGATCTATTACTAAACTTTCTGTCCCAACGCCTGACAGTCCCCTTTCCAGCTTTAGTAGAAGCATTACTAATGACCGTTTCTTTTGAAATTTTAAGAGAAAGTGATATGAGAATGGCATCTACTATGGGAACAGCTGTTTCTATCTTAGGTGGTCTTGTTTTAGGTGATGCTGCTGTTAGTGCTGGAATTATTTCACCCATTATGATTATTGTGATTGCTATATCAGCCATTTCTGGATTAGTTTTTACATCGATTGAACTATCCTCAGCAATTCGCTATTTTCGTATCTTTCTAATGGTTCTAGCATCAATGTTTGGAATCTATGGTATTTTCTTAGGTGCACTTTTCTTAATTATCAAATTATCCAGTATGCACTCCTTCCATAAACCCTATCTAGCGCCATTCTCACCACTAATTTTATCAGAACAAGAAGATGCTTTTATTCGAATCAACGATGTGAACAAAACAAAATTAAGAAACCCACTATTAACGAAAAAAAATCCAGTACGAGGGAGGGCCACCGATGAAAAAGAGTAAATTACTATTAATTTTATTGCCACTACTTCTTATAACTGGTTGCTCCTCTTATATTGAACTCAATCAACTAGGAATTGTCAATTTACTTGGAATTGACTATAAAGAAGACGGTTACCATTTGTATATCAGTATTATTGAAGGAGAAAAAGAAGATGGAACACTATCTAAAAACACTACTGTTTATGACGCAACAGGAGATTCCTTAGATCAAGCCTTTCATCATCTCTATTTAAAAAGTAATAAAAAGATTTATTTGTCTCATATGGATGCCTTAGTTCTAACTGAAGATGCAATTCAAAAGAGACTATCAGAAATAATTCCATATCTTTTAAGTCAAAAAGAAATCAGAAACAATTTTAACTTATTACAATTTCAAGGAAAAATAGACACTCTCTTTGACAAAAAAATAGAATCAAAAGAAATCAATGAATTAATAAAAACTAATCAACAATACATGGGAACCACCCATTCAATTACTTTTGAAAAGTTTTTAGAAGAATTACTAATAGATAAAAACACTTATCTCCCACTAATTTCCTATCAAAAAGAATTAGAAATAGAAGGGTTATCTTTAATTCAAAACTATAAAATCCTAGGAACTCTATCCCCAGAAGATACTATTCTAATTAACATCCTAAAAAATAATATAAATCAAGCCATTTATCAAAATACTACAATCTATAAAAATGAAACTAACCTGAAATATAAAAAAAATCAGATTACCTTTTCTATTCATATGGAAGTAAACCATCAAGAAAAAGATCTCGCTAAAAATTTAGAACAAGACATGAAACGATTATTGATCTACTACCAAAATCAAGGTTATGATTTAATGAAATTAGAATATCGAATGCATCAAAACCACTTATTCTCTTTTCGAAATAAACAAACACTCTTAGATCAAATTAAATTAAAATTTGAACTTGAAATTAAAACAACAGACAATTATTTAGAAAGGAAGTTATCGACATGAAAAAAAATACGATTACAAAATTTCAATACTTCACAGTATTTTTCTTTCTATTAAATGCATTTATTCCTATGATTGGATTTCATAAACTAACAATGACTAGTAAACAAGATGCTCTATTTGCTATAATTTTGGGCACTGGATTAATGATCCTCTTCGTTTTTTTAACCCGAAATATCTATCACTATCTACCAAACAAACCATTACTTGAAAAAATTAGATTTCTTTTCCCAAAAAGTTACTTAATCCTTTACCTTTCTATTTTAATTATTTTACTAAGTGCACTATTTCAAGTAACTCAACAGTTTACAGGATTTGTACGCTTTTATCTTACACCACAAATCACTCCTTTTTGGATTACCCTATCTTTCTCAGCATTACTATTTTATTTCTTAAAGAAAAGTAAGGAATCTCTATTTCGAACTGCTGAAATATGCTTTTATATTTATCTGCTATTTTTTATAATCTCTGTATTTGGAATTCTACCACAATCGAATTTTTTAAACATCAAGCCATTATTTTCAACGGGAGTACAATCAATTTTTAATTCTTCTTTTATATTTTTCCTCTCTCTCCCTCTGCCGTTCTTTCTTCTTTTACATTTTCCTAAAAATTGGTTACAAAAAAAAGAAAGTGGTATAAAAACATGGGGACAATCCATCTTTTGGAGTGGAATATTTCTATTCACAAACCTATTTCTAATTCTAAGCTCTATCGGAGTTTATTTAATGAATCTTTATAAAAATCCATTAATGATAACCTATCAAAAAATCTCTTTTTTAAATATTCTAGAAAGAGTTGAAACTACTCTATCCTTCTCTTATATCTTACTTTATTTCTTTATCATCGTCTTTCTAATATATGCTCTAAAAGAATTAATTTTTCAAGTATTTCCTACCACTGAAAAAAAGAAAGATTTAGTCCTCCTTCTTATTTTAGTTCTAATACTATTAGGAAATCAATTTCTAAATTTCCACCTAGACTTTTATATTCTCATAAATCTATTCTTAGTCTTTTTAATATCCTTTTTATCAGTAAGTATTCATCTAAAAAAGGATATAGAACGATAAAAAAAGGAGTTCCAACTCCCTTTTTTTTTATTACAAAGAAATTAATATTTCTTTTCCTACTTTAACTCTTATCAGTTAATTAACGATGATTTGATTTACTAGAGATAGAACTCTTATAGTGATCGTAACTTTCCTATTTTTCAAGCAAATTTCTAAGCATCCAATCGCGCAACTTGTGAGTTTTCTGATTTAGTTTCCTCCATATTACTTCCCAATTGTTTGGTAGCAGGAAGTGTATAAATAACCGTATAGATTCCCCAAGCATTATTAGTAGAGGTATACGAGAACATTCCCTCATACTGCACATTTGCCGGATTGTTAGAGCGAAGAGTAAATTCTGTCACTAAAACATAACACTGATAGAACATATACCTCATGTCAGTTACATTGGACGTATCAAAGTTAATAATATTTAAGTCTTTTAACTTAAAACAATTAAAAAACATTCCTCGCATATTGGTAACTTGTGAAGTATTAAAATGACCCAAATCTAAACTGGTTAAGCCTTGATCTTCATGAAACATGTTTTCCATGATTCTTACATTAGACGTATCAAAGTTACTTAAATCCAAACTTGTTAAAGCTCTACACTCGCCAAACATCCCTTCCATATTGGTAACCTTAGAAGTATTAAAATGCGTAACAACCAAAGTAGGAATTCTTCCAAGTTCATAAAACATATATGACATATCCGTGACATTAGACGTATCAAAACTGCTAATATTCAAATTAGATGCACTAGTTATACCTATACATCCATAAAACATATGGGCCATTGTTGTTACTTGTGAAGTGTTAAAGTTTCTTAAATCTATGTTAGTCAAACTTTCACAATCAGAAAACAAGTGAGACATATCCGTGATTTTTGAAGTGTCTAGATGACTGAGATTGATACTCGTTAAACTTTTGCATCCCTCAAATAATCCGTTCAAACTCGAAATGTTAGACATATCCAAAGGCGTAATATCTATACTAGTCAAACTTTGACAGTTATTAAACAACCTTACCATACTTGTAACTTTCGAAGTGTCAAAATGACTTAAATCAATACTTGTCAACTCTCGACAATCATGAAATAACCTATCTAAAGATACTGCATTAGATGTATCTAGATATTCTAGTCCTTCAATCGTTTGAAGTTTTGTAAATCCACTAAATAAATTAGAACTATCCTCATTTGCAATAATTTTTTCTGTTCCTTGAATATATGCAGTATACGTCGTAGCATCATCTACATTTGGAACAATATGAGCCACAACTCCACTATTTTGGGCTTCTGAAATATCCCAACTCTCTATAGAATTTAAAACATCCCCCACCTGATTTTGAAAAATTATTTTAGTAATAGATTCTGCTTTTGCCCATATTTTTTCATTAGATACTTTTTGTATAACTGGAGGTGCATACACCCAGATCTTTCCCTCATTTTTTTTCTCAACAGTCAACTTCGACCATTCTGCTCGAATAATAACGTCTTTTTCTGGCATTTTGAAATAATCCTCATTAATTCTAATTACATCATCCGTTGCGATTTCCCATCCTTTAAAATGATAGCCATCACACGTAACACTGCCTTTAATTTCTACATTATCTTGAACAAATTGATGAGATGCCTCTGGTACTCCCTTAACGGTACACCCTTCTGGAGCATTCCCCTCATATGTAACTAAGTAATGATTGGATAAAATTGGTCTTTCTTCACTAACTACCTGCTCTTCAACATCCTCAATTTTGAAAGAAACCTCTTCTTTAATATTCGTTGGATATAATCCCATTTCACTTTGACTTTCTTCTTTAAGTAAAACATCAATAGTTAAAGTAGCTTGAGAACCTGATCGGAAATTTTCCAAGTTCCAAGTAACTTTTGGCACTCCCCCTTCATAGTCTAAACTTACAGTTCCAAAGGAAGACTGAATACTAGAAATAGATTCAATCTCGAAAAACTCATTATTAATATAATCTGTTATGACAAAACTATCATAGAGAATTGCTGTAACCTTCGCTTCAAATAGTACATGATTTAAAGAAGAAACGT
>JAAWDC010000038.1 GCA_022793565.1 Bacilli bacterium | reverse complement strand
GTGCGAGGGTGAAAATGAAAAGAAAAATGTTATGTTTCCTTTTATTTCTAATATGTCTATGTTTTTCATTTGATGGAGAGGCATTTGCTGCAAAAGTAGATTATGCTTTTCCTGATTATGTAGCTGTTGGAGGTAAAGTATGGAAAGCAGATTGGAGAACCAAGAAGGGCGATAAGTTCGAAAATAATCGTGGTTCTGAAAAAGTGGTTGAGAAAGATCTTTCTCAGTTGAATACGACAAATATTCAATTGAACTGTGTTAAATTCACGGAAGATGTTGTTGCAGTTCAGGAACGTGGGAAATGGGTAGCACGTAAAATATCAACCAATGAAACCGTTGCTAATTACTGCGAGGCAGGATACAATGTAAAATTTACGCAAGCTTTAGCTAGTGGTTCCATGGCACAAGATGACAAAGGTAATTGGTTTTTACAAGTATGTAGTTTCCATGCTCAGAGTTTAGATGAGAAGATCAATGAGTTGGCGGATCCTAATAATATTTCGATGACATTAGTAGACGGTAGAAACTATAAAGTTACATTTAATGCGATGGCTAAGTATCCAGGAGTATTTCGTATTAAGAATTTAGTTTCTCAAGTATATTACGATGATGATGGGAATAGACAAGTGGCATTCGATCACTTTAGATATGATAACAGTGTAATTACTGGTGAAAATTCTTTATTAATTCCTGCTGGTACAGACTTTTATGTAGAATTTTATGTAAATGGTTCTAGTCCAGGATGTACAGAAGAGTTCGTAGCACAGATTCGTAGTGGTGCACCAAAGTCAATTCCTAATCCAGTGCTTAGTTATAAAAATGCAAGTGGGCAAAATCTTTGTCAGGCATTGAAAGATAAGCATGGGTCAACAGATGGTGTTGTTACTGGAATGGTTCCATTCTGTTTCCGTGAAAATGTCAATTACGATGAAGCAGTTCCTTCTGTTGAAGAAGTAATTGCACAATCTAATCAAGTTGATTCTTTACTTAATGGACAGAATGATGTTTCTAAAAATACGACAGCACCAATTCGTCTTTGTAATTTCTTAAAATCTGGTTCGGATGGACTTAAAAATACGACTGGAACGGCAGAGGCAATTGCAGCTGGAAATATTTATACTGTAAAAATAGAGAATAAGTATTTAGATTTTTCTAAAAGCCTAGAATATTGGCGAGCAAATTGTACTGAAGAAATGAAAGTTATGTATGATGATCCAAAGGCAGTAAATGCTGGTGGTGGATTCTCTTATACAACAATTATTGAAATTACTAGAACTTGTACTCCATATCAGATTAAAACACCTAGAAAGAAACCAAAATGTGAATATTCTGCGGATTGTATGGGTAAAGGACATACTGGTGGACCTGGTGCAGGACCAACAGAAGAGTTCGATCAATGTATTAACACCTGTGATGGTGGAAAATATAGTCAGGCTTGTATTGATAGTTGTTATGAAGAAGTTTATGGAGATACAAATGCTAAAACAGTTAGTTTTACTGATCAGGCTGGTTTAGGTAGACTTACTTACGATACAAAAAGTGGAAAAACAGGAATTGTACAGGTTGCTAGAACTGGTTCTTATAGAACAGATTGCTCTTTACTAAACAGAACAGATAGAACACCAAGACCTATTTCTAGTTGTTATGTATTAGGTGGAAACGGTGGATGTCAGAAGAGAAATCCTGATGATGCTTGTCCTACTTGTTATACAGAGCATGGTGTTGCAGTATGGTACTGTGATGGATGTAATGGATCAGGTCGTGGAAGTACCGATGGTGTACAATGTTATGAAGTTTGGGCATCTACTTCTGATTGTGCTATAAATCCTGAACTTGACTATTATAATCAAGTAAAAAAGGCATTAAGTGAGTATCAAACTTTAGTTGCTAGAATGCGTAAATATACAGAAGATGATTATAAAGATGAAAGTATTTATACTGGTGTTTATGATAATTATTTAGATAAACAGGTTGAATTTGGTAAAAATCAGCAACCAATTACAGATCTGTCTATTGATAGTAGTGTTTCTGATGCTCAACAAAAGATGATTTCTTCTACAACACAGGGAGGAGCTTATGCAGTAACTACAGATATGTTAACTTATACTTGGCAGAAATACACGACTGTAAGAAAGCAGACAGTTCATTTAACACAAGCTTATGTGTCTAATACTACAAATCAACAAGTAGGAGCTGGTACTGTTTACCAAAAGAAGACTATGGACTGTGTACGTGATGACAAAAATCATGACTTATGTCAAAAATATTATAACGGTGGTTATAAATATTATACTGACTTGTTTACACCTACCATAAATAATTGGAAAGATTGGCCTTATTATAATGTAAATAATAAAGATTATTCGATTAAAAAATTCCATGATAAAGGAGAAAGATACGAGAATATCGATGTTGATTTGAGAAACTTTGGTTCTTGGAATCAATGGAGTTTAGATATTGATTGTATCTATGGATTGTTCCAAAACTTTATTGGACAAGAGGATAATTCTCCAGATCCAGATTGTGATCCTTCTAAAGATATTTGTAGTGGAGGTATTCAGTATATTTATCGTGAGATTGAATTAGAAGATAATTTCCCAAATGAAAGAAATCCTAGATGGAACTGGACAGGAACTATTGATTCTAAATCAGTAGATGGGGTTCGATTAGTCAGTGGTGCTGCTCGAACAGATAAGAGATCTTATCGTGGATATAATGTTGATCCATATGCGTTGATTGAGCATATTGAACATAATGGAAATACAATCTATGATGTACAAAAAGATAGTAGTGAAGTCGACTATGAATTTGTTCTTACGAGGCAAAATTTAAGAAATATACGTGCTTATAATAAGAGTGTAGAGGATTTTAATAGAGATGGTTATAACAACTATGCAGATTACGATACTTCTTGTTATACAAAACGTATTAATGGACAAGATATTGAAGTTTGTACAAATAACTTTTTAGATGATGATCGTTATATTACATATTCTACTCCAGGATTTACATCAACTTCTAGAAAAGGAATTGCTGGATGTAATAACGCAAAGAATCAAAAATGCTATGACATTTCTTCAAAGAATTAGGAGGTTAGATATTTATGAGTAAAGCAATGACAATTGTCGGAGTTGTAATTTTAGGAGTTTTAACTTTAGCTGTAGTCAATATCATTAACCAATATTCACAGGGAAAAGAAATGGACGAGCAGTTATTGAATGAAACAACAAAGGCAGCTATGATAGACGCTATTGACTTGGGATATTACCGAGTTAGTGGCGGTCTTGTTCGCTGTGATCGTGAAAAATTTCTGGAAAGCTTCGTTAGAAGATTTGCAGAGAGTGTTACTAGTAATACTGATTATAAAATCCGTATTCTAGATTTTAATGAGACTCCACCAAAGGTTAGTATTCAGATAGGAACAGGTACAGTTGCACAAATCGCTGGTGATGATTTTGATATTGTGAATAAAATTGATGCAATTATTGAAACGAAATATTCTGAAAATCGTTTGGTAGAGCAAGTAAGGTAGAAGGGAGATAAGTAAAATGGGAAATATTTCAATGGCGTTTAAAAAATTTCTTACTAATAAAAACACAGTTACAGTAATTGGTGTATTACTTGTAATCGTTGTTTTATATGTTGGTTACAATTACCGAATCAATTCGAAAATTAATCCACAATCTGTGCCTTATGCATTAAATGAGTTGAGTCCAAAGACAAAAATAACAAAAGATATGATTGGTACTACAGAAGTACCACCTGCTATGTTAAGAGGAGATCCATTAACAGATGCAAGAGATATTATTAATAAGTATGTTCGTTCAGATACCATAATTCCAGCAGGAAGTTTATTTTATAAGAGTACAGTGGTTTCTTTGAGTGAACTACCAGATAGTATTATTTATAATTATCCAGAAGACTTTGTTTTAGTTAATATGGCAGTTAATACTACAAATACTTATGGTAATAAAGTATATCCTGGAAATTATATTGATATTTATTTAAAAATTGTAAAAGAAGAAGATGTAACTGATGGAAATACAGTACTAAATGATAAAACTGATAAAATTATGATTGGAAAGTTATTAGAAAATGTTAAGGTTCTTGATGTTTTGGATGCTTCTGGAGATTCTGTTTTTGAAAATGTAGAAGAGAAGAAAACGCCAGCACAGATTATTTTCGCAGTACCAGAAGAGTATCATATTTTACTTAGAAAGACTATGTATCTAAGAACGTATGAGGCGACATTAATTCCAGTACCTACGGCTGAATCTTTAAAGAAAAATCCAGGTGAAGTTGCAATTTCTAATACTGATTTGAAAGATTTTATTAATCAAATTACTGTATGGACAGATGATAATGCTGGTACTCCAAATGGTGGAGGAATTTCAAATACATAAGATTTGGTGACGGAAATAGACTAGAGTAGTCTATTTCTGCTTATTGTATAAGGAGGAGAAATCATGAAAGACAATTTGTTTGAGCAACTGGATTTCGGGGCGTTTCAAGAGTATATTGATAATGATGATATTACAGATATTTCTTATACGAATAATGGTCAGTTATGGCTTCGTTCCTTAACACAAGGATCTATTCGAGTAGAAAATGAGAATATTAATAATACTGTTGTTGAGAAGCTTGCGTTTCAGTGTTCTAACGTAATGGGGGTATCTTTTAATAACGCTAATCCATTTCTGGATGCAGAGAGTCCAGAGCTTCGTATGAACTTTGTACACGATTCGATTGCGACAAATGGTATTGCTCTTGTTGTTCGTAAGACTCCAGCAAAGATTCGTTTGAAAGAGGAAACGCTTTTAGAAGAGGATTATGTAACGAAAGATATTCATGACTTCTTAATTAAATGTGTACACGGACATTGTAATATTATTGTTTGTGGAGAAACTGGTTCTGGTAAAACAGAGTTTACTAAGTATTTAGCTTCTCATACAGTTGAGAGCGAAAAGATCATTACTATCGAGGATACTTTGGAGTTGCACTTAGATAAAATATATCCACATCGAGATATTGTTGCGATGAAAACCAATAATATCGCTTCTTATTCAGATGTTTTGGTTACTTGTATGAGACAGAATCCAAAGTGGATTTTATTATCCGAGGTTCGTAGTGCAGAAGCAGTTAGTGCCGTTCGAAATTCTATTTCTTCTGGACATAATATCTTGTCTACTATTCACTCGGATAAAGCACATGCAATTCCGCATCGTATGTATTCTTTGATGGAAACTGATTTGGATGTAGACCAGTTTTTGAATACAATTTATCGTTATGTACAGATGGGAGTTCATATTAAAGCATATTACAGTCCAAAATACAAAAAGTTTCATCGTGAAATTGATGAAATTACAGAGTTTTATATTGATGAAGATAATAAGCCAGTTTATAACATTATTTACCAAAAGACAATGGGTGGTAAGATTGTGAAGAAGAATCCAAGTCAGCATTTACTTGATTATTTATCTGCACAGAATATTGATATTACGGATACTTCGTTTGATGATTCTAGTTCTGGGGGATTATCTTTAGAGGATGTTGTCGGTGAAAAGAGTGAAGAAGAGGTACTTAAGGAACAAAAATTAAAGGAAGAGTCAAGAAGGCAAGAGGAACAGAACAATGAAGAGGAGCTCTTGGAGGCAGGAAATGCAGTAGTTGATCCATCTGCAAGTTCAACTATTCAACCTGTATCTACTCCTGATACTTCAGTTCCAACACCTGTTGTTCCACAACAACAAGCAAGTCCTTCTACACCTTCTTTACAACCTACTGTACAAGGAGTGGGAGTTGCTTCTACAGTACAACCTGTACAACCCGTTTCTGTACCTCCAGTTTCATCTGTAAATCCTCAACCAGTATCAACTGTATCCTCTATATCAAGTGTAGTTACTCCGTCAGTAACCCCTGTAGCTCCAACTAGCAGTAATGTTGGGGTTCAAACGACTACAGTAGATGGTGGGATTCCAATTATTAGTTTTGCGGCATCTAATTCGGATTCTACGAATGGGAATATATAATAAGGTGGTGATGTTATGGAATTAATTTTTATCTTATTGATTGCATTATTTGTTATGTTATATCGTTCTTATAAAGGACAAAATGTCTATAAATTTGTAACAGAACAAGTTGGAACGGTATATGACAAATTTGCACCATACTCTTTTAAAGTGGTTCGCGAAAAGACCAAGGAGTTAGGACAGGAATATACAATTAAACAATATACGGTTCAGATCGTTACTTTTGCAGCTTTTGCAGCGATTATTTCTTATATGTATTTTTACAATATAGTAGTTTCTTTAGTTTATATTGTTTTGGCTATTTCTGTGATTCCATATCTTGCATATTTACGTTGTAAAAGGGTATATAGTGAATTTATTTTTGAACAAGTACAAATTTATACAACCAATACGATCATGGAATTTGCGACTACACAAAGTTTTGTTAAAGCTTTGGAAGGTGTTGCTAGTTCTGGTGTTTTGGAAGAACCAATTTTAGGAGATGTCAATATGATGATTTCTCTTGCTTATCAAAATGGATCTATTGATGAGTCAATTCAGTTTATGAGTGCAAAATATCCATATTATATTGTAAAAAATATGCATCAGTTATTTTTACAAATTACAAAAGAGGGTTCTAAGGATTCTGGAGAATCTTTAGAAAATATGCAACTAGATATCGATATGTTGGTAGAGAGTGTTTATCGAGATCGTATGGACCGTGCAAACTTTCATAAGGGGTTCTTGAAATACGGTGTAATGTTATATTTAATGGTAATGTTAGTTCAATATTTATTAGGTCGTGAAACATATATTGCTATTTTGGGTAATCCGTTGATGTTAATCATCTTGCACGCAGTATTAATAGTCAATAGTTATTTTCTTCTTCGTGGAGAAAAATATTATAACGAGAATGTAGGTGCCGAATAATGGAAGTAATTATTTGTGGAGCTATTATTATGGCAGTGTTATTTTATAATAATACGATAGATGGAAATAAGTTCTTTCAAGATAATGAAGCTATGTTTAAAATGTTGAAAGAGGATGATTACGAGTTTCTTGTTGCAGCAAAATATGGAGATCGTGTTGATCCAAACGTTTTATATAATAAGCGATTGAAATTGGCTTTTATTTGTATCGTAGCTTTTCTATTTATCTTTTTGACAGAATTAAATACGATCAACATTGTGTTATCTTTGGTAGTTGGATTTGTTGTTTTTAAGTCAGACTATAATAAGTTAAAAGGGTATTATAAAAAGCATTTACATGATATCGATGTAATGTTACCGTATTATTTAAAAGGATTAGAGATTTTGATTCAACATTATACAGTTCCTGTAGCTTTGGCTAAGTCGATTGATGAAGCTCCTGAAATTTTTAGACCAGGTCTTCGTGATTTAATTGCTAAGATTGATGCAGGTGATGCTAGTATTCAACCTTATATGGACTTTGCCAATGAGTATCCAGTTCGGGATTCTATGAGAATGATGCGTTTATTATATCGTTTAGGACTTGGTTCTCAAGAAAGAAAACAAGAACGATTGTTGATGTTTTCTAGAACAGTTTCTAATTTGCAAGCAAAAGCAAGAGAACAAAAATATAAAGAACGACTTCACTATATGGAGAGTCAGACTATGATTATGTTAGTTGCTACTGGTGGTGGAGTTATGGTACTTATCTTAATTTCTATGATTTATATGTTCACTAATATGTAGGCATAAAATGGAAATTTTGACATATGACTAATTTTAGATTTTATTTTACAATTTGACGGTTAAATTCTGTAAAACTTATATTGTAAATAAAAATTTCATGGTATACTTAATAATAAGGAGGGTAGAGAGTATGAAAGAAGCGACAGGTGAATTAAACATGACTGTAGTAACAATTATTGCAATTGGAGCAATTATTGCATTCTTCTGGTTTATGTGGCCTCAAATAAAAAATACAGTAACAGATCAATGGAATCAAATTAGTACAGACTGTAAGGCAAATCCTGAAGACTGTGCACAAGGATAGAAAAGAATAGAGTGGTGATAGCATGAGAGATGCGGTTGGTGGGGTTTTCTCCCTTCAAATTATTGTAATATTTATGTTAATCGTAAATGGGTATTTGGCATTTACTGTAAATTATACGAAGGCATTTCGAGTAAAAAATCAGATTATACAGATTATTGAACAGCATGAAGGATTTACAGAGGATGCAAGAGAGAAAATCGATGATTATTTGTATAAAGCAAATTATGAATTAAATGATGGGTACTTTCGATGGTGCGAAAGTAATAATTGGAGTACTTATAAATCTTCTACCAATGGAGGTTTTTGTTATAAACATTCTAAAATAGATATTTCGGGTGGAAATGCTAACAAAAAGAATTATCAAGGTGCTTACTATTCGATTCAAACTTTTGTAAATATTGATATCCCAGTGATTAATAAATTATTACCATTTACTGGAGGATTGTTTAGAGTTGGAGGAGAGACTTCTATGATATTCTCATCTGGTAATAATAGTGAGGTCAGTGATCAAGGTGGAGCTGGAATTATCGATCCATCTTAATGGAAAAGGTGATGTAGATGAACGTAATTATAACAAATGAAAGACAGGCTGAATTAAGTAGTTTAGATATTGAAGTTATTAAGTCTATTAATGGAATATTTGAAGCAGATGAATTGATTCAAATGTTTTCTAATTTCTTTTTTGGGAGAATGATTTTAGATTTAACAGCACTTAAGAATTATCGTGATATTCGTAATTTGCAGAAGTTTTCAATGTCTTTAGATGTAGAAAAGATTATTGTATTACTTCCTGATACTCCTGAGTGTTTGGCTCCACAATTTTTATCTCGTTTAATTTCAATGGGGATCTATAATTTTACAACGAATCTAGATGGAGTAAATTATTTATTGCAAAATCCAAATACTTATCGTGATGTTGCACATCTTCATCAGATCGATGATGGTGGAGGTAGTGGTGGTTCTGCTCCAGTTGTGGCACCAGTTGTCAATAACGAGGGAACTACAATGATCAGCAATATCGTCAGTGGTGGTTCTTATATTCTTGGTGTTAAAAACTTGACAGATCATGCAGGAGCTACGATGCTTACCTATTTATTAAAGCAAGAGTTAATTAAGCTTGGTAGAAGTGTAGTTGCAATTGAAGTTGATCGGAGAGATTTTATGTATATCAACGATAAAGAGTTGGTTTCTACGAATAAAGATGGTTTAGCAGCAGAGCTTTTAAAGTATAGGAATGCATCAGTTATTTTTGTTGATTTAAATAATGATGGGAATACTGATCTTTGTTCAGATGTTATTTACTTAGTAGAGCCATCCTCTTTGAAATTAAATAAGATGATGCGTAGAGATAGCAGAGTTTTTGAAAAATTGAAGGGAAAGAAAATTATTCTTTCTAAGAGTCTACTTACGATGCAAGATATTACTGAATTTGAGTATGAAGCAAAAACTAAGGTTTTCTTCAATTTACCGCCAATGGATGAGCGCCAAGATAATTCTACAGTATTACAGGATTTACTTAATCGTTTAGGAATCAGTACTTATACTGGTGGAATGATGTAAATTAATAGCAGGTTTCATATTATGATTTAGAAACCTGTTTTTCTTTTTGATTCTAATTTTTATGTAAAGATATTGTCTACTTATTGACGAAAGGAAAATTTTACTATATAATTAGTTTATGTAAAAAAGAGGAGGAGTATTATGGATTTAACACAGTTATTAGCATGTCCAAACGATTTAATACCAATATTTAAGTTTTTAAAATTCGGAATTTTTCCAATTATACAGATTGGAATTCCTGTCATTTTGATTATAATGGGATCTATTGATTTAGGAAAGGCTGTTTTATCGAGTGATGACAAAGAAATTAAGGGAGCTACAGGTAAGTTAATTAAAAGGGCAATTGCAGCTGTTGCAGTTTTCTTTGTAACTACGATTGTTTCTTTATTAATGAATATGTTTAGTACTTCTGGTTCTACACAGAATTCAAATGTTGCGGGTACTGATAGTTGGAAAGATTGTTGGTCATCACTTCAGAAATAGTTTTATTTAGTAAACGTTAAAAGTTAGCTTGGTCGAAATTTTTGGAAAATCAAATTTGATTTTCTTTTTCTATATTTGATTGTTTAAGGAGGTCCTATGAAAGATTTATTGAAGGATATTGGCATCAAAAAGATAGGGATTGTTGTTGGAATTTTTGTTGGTGTTATAGTTTTAATTATCATTTTATTGAAACTATTTAATAGTTTTTTTGGGGAGACTAGTTATGCAAAAATTGAAACGACGATGGTAGATGCCGCAATGGATTATTATAATAAAAATCCTAAACTATTACCTCAAATGTCTGGTGGCATTGTTACTGTAAATGCTACTAATTTAACTTCCAATGGACATATGAAGGATTTGAATGATTATACAAAAAAAATCGATGGTACTATTAGTTGTTCTGGTAGTGTTTCTGTGACTAATATCGATGGAAAATATCGATATACTCCAAGTTTAAATTGTGGAGATAAGTATAAGACTACGACTTTAGTAGGTTATATTCGTAGTCATGAGCCTTTGGTTATTTCAGGGCAAGGATTGTATGAGTTAAATGGTGGTTATGTATTTCGAGGGGATGCTCCGAATAATTATGTTCAATTTGCAAATCATAAGTGGTATATTGTAAAGATTCAGGATGATTATGCTTATTTAATGCTTGCTGATCGATCTTCATACCAAAGTGTTTGGGATGATCGCTATAATGTAGATCAGAATTCTAATACGGGGATTAATGATTATAAAGTAAGTAGAATGCGTACATATTTAGAGAATTTGTATGATTCAGAAGAGTTATTCTCTAGTAATGATAAAATGTTGCTTAGTCCATTTACTTTGCAAGTAGGAAATCGTCCTGTATCTGCAACAGCTAATGACGGTAGTATTGAAGGTAGTATGACCATAGAGAATAGTTATGTTGGAATATTGCCAGCTTATGATTATATTAATGCAAGTATTGATTCTTCTTGTAATTCAACAGAATCTAATAGTTGTGCAAATTATAATTATATGTCATATTTTGACTTTGCTTGGTGGTTATCTACAGGAAATAGTGAGACAACACACCAAGTATATAAAGTGAATTTAGGAACTTTTGTTAGTGGAATGGCTAGTATAGATTCTAGAGTACTTCCAGTTATTCGTTTGGTAAAGGATGCTTTATATGTCAGTGGAGACGGAACGTTTGATAATCCTTATATCATTAAGTAATAAGAGCGATGATTGATTCGTCGTTCTTTTTTCTTCGTTTTGTGATAAAATAAGTATATAAGAGGTGTTGTATGAAAAAGATATCTAGTGAAAATTTAAATTATTTGCTTATTGGGATTTTAAGTACTTTAATTCTTGGTGGTATTATTGTGGGTCTTACTTTTAAATTTTCTTCTACAAATAATTCAAAGAAAACAAATTCTGATCATAGTGAAATTCAAACTCCTACTCCTAGTTCTACTCCAGATTCTGATTCTTCTTTGGATATTCCACCAGCTGTTTCTAATCCAACTTCGACCCCAAGTGGTGAAGTTCCAGTTCCTAGTGGGACACCAGTTCCAACTAGTGCGCCTATAGTGACACCTAGTACTCCAATTCCTTCTAACCCGCCTTCTTCTAATTTGGGAGAACTTGGAGTGGTTCAATATTTTGAGAATGGTTTTCAAGAGATTGAGAGATCTTCTTCTGAAGATGTTTCTTTCCGTGAAAAAGCAAAGAGTACATTTACAAGCATCGTGGATTTTATTTTCTATGGAAAAGAAATTGGTGGGTATACATTTCAAGGATTAACGAATGAAGCGAAATTAAAGATTATAACTTTGGCTTTGAAAATAGATCATTCTATCGATCAACATTTTCCTAATTATAAAGATAAAGTAAAAGATAAGTATGCATCATTTAAAGGAAAGTTAGCCGTTATGTATTTAGAGGCTACTCAGAAGCTTTGTGAGGCAGTAGGAGAATCTACTTGTAATCAAGCAAAAGAAGACTTTGAGAACATGAAAGAAAGTTTTGGTTTTACTTGGAGTCTATTAAAGGAACTGGCAAAATCGGGAAAGGAAAAAATTTCAGATTTTTATTTGAATTGGCGTAATTCTTAAACTTTTTGATTTTTGGTATATTTAAAATAAGAAAATTCAATACTAATAATGACTCTAGAATAATACAATAGACTAGGGTGAAAAGTATGGCACGAGTTTTCTTTTTTTTGCTTGGATTTGGACTTATGGTCATTGGATTTACTTACATTATTACTTATTTAAATTTGTTATCGTTTGGCTATACTTTTATTGAATACTTATTATTTATTTCAAAAAGATTGGAATGTCTTTTTGCACTTATTGGTTTTCTGATGGTTAGCTTTGTAATTTTTTTAGATGGGAGAGGTTATCATGGTTTATATTTATGATATTTTGGTGAATTTTAATGATTCTTATCTTTTTGATTTTTTTGAATGGAATATGAATGATGGGATTGATAATTTAAAGAAAGTTCGTCTTTATCGTATTTCTTCACATTCTATGGATGATCTTATGAAGAATCAGGTTTGTGTAGATCATTCTTTTTTAGAAGAGATCTTTAAGACTTGTGAAGTATATACTAAAAATAGTGTGAGAACATTTCCTTATGTATGTTTATTTTCTGATGGGATAAGGGTTCTTGCGATAGAGTGGAGTAGCGATGGAGTAAGTAGTGCGAAGAGTAAATTGATTTTGGAAGAAGAAGAGGATGTATTAGAGATTGTTGAGGATATGAAATTATATGACTTACCTTACAATGTGATTTCTTTGGATCTTTCTCGTTCTTTTTTAACACGAAAAGAATTGAAGATTCGTAAGTATTTAAAAGCTGAAATTGAAGATGCCTATCATGGGGGAAAATATGAGAAGTTAAAGTTTTTATATGGAGAATATTTTGAGAAAGAGATTGATAGTTATCAAAGAATGGAAGAGGAATTGCTTGCTAGTATGGAGTATTTTTTGGATTCTAAGCATGTGACATTATATGAATTATTGAGATTATCTCATAAAAAGAAACAAGTATGAAAAAAGGAACCTTATAGTTCCTCATAATTGATATTCATACTTGTTTTTACATTTTGAATGGTTTCTTTGGCTCTTTTTTTAGCTTCGATGGTTCCTTCTTCTAAAATTTGTTTTACTTCTTCTGGATGTTCTAGGTAATAATTTCTTTTTTCATGAATTGGTTTTAGAAATGCATTCATTTTTTCGATTAATTCTTTTTTACATCCAACACATCCTCTGGCTCCGGATTTGCAATCTTTGCAAACGGTTTCTAAGTTTTCGTTTTTAATTAATTTGTGATAGTAGTATACCATACAAATTTCTGGATTCGCTGGATCATCCTTTTTAATTTTACTTGGATCTGTTTTGGCATTCATTATTTTTTTAGAAATGGTTTCTTCATTATCGGCTAGATAAATGGCATTTCCTAAAGATTTACCCATCTTTTCATTTCCATCTAATCCTTTAATTCTTGGAGTATTGGAGAGTAGTGCTTCTGGTTCTTTTAATGTTTCTCCATAGATGTGATTAAATTTACGGACGATTTCTCTACATTGTTCAATTAGTGGTAGCTGATCTTCTCCAACAGGGATTAATTCTCCAGAAAAGGCAGTAATATCTGCAGCTTGACTGACTGGATATCCAACAAAGCCATAAGTTACGCTTTCTCCTTCGTTTCCGAATAATGCTTTTTTCTGGGCAATTTCTGTTTTTACAGTAGGGTTTCTGTATAATCTGGCGATTGTTACTAGATTAGAATAAAAGACGGTTAATTCTGCAATTTCTGGAATCTTAGATTGAATGAAGAGATGTACTTTTTTGGGATCAATTCCTGTTGATAAAATGTCGATGGTAATTTCTTTTACATTTTTTCTAACTTTCTCTGGATTATCAAAGTTATCTGTTAATGCTTGCACATCAGCGATTTCTAAGAAAAACTCGTAATCATTTTGTAATTTTAGCCAGTTTTGACATGCTCCAAAATAATGTCCTAAGTGGAGATTTCCTGTTGGGCGTATTCCTGTTAAAATTGTTTTTTTCATAAGATCACTTCCTTGTTCTATTCTATCATAAAAATTTGACTTTATAAATATAAAGTGCTACAATATGTACCAATTGGAGTTGATATAATGGATAAATATATTAAGACTTTTTATGATTTAGGAATTTGTAGAGCGGTGGATGCTTTTTCTTATAGAGAAAAGAAATTTGCGGAATTACAAGAACTTGTTTTGATGGATGTTCCATTGGATGATGAACTTTTTTCTGGTATATCTTTTTTTATTAAGAGGAAACAACTTGAGATAGAACAGAATCTTAGGAAAAAG
>JAAWDC010000037.1 GCA_022793565.1 Bacilli bacterium | reverse complement strand
TACGATAGAAAGCAAGATCTAAGTTAATTTGAAAAGAAGAGAATAAAATGTCTTTTCTTTTTCTTTTTCACAAAAAAGAAAAAGAGGAAAAGATACAAGATAGATAAAGAAATGATTTAAAATATAATAAATAGTCTTATAAAAGGATCTTAGGTGTACTAAACAACAATTAGATTATGAGAAATAAGAATTTCTCTATCCTAGAAGACAATATACTTAAATACGCAAATACAGTAAATGATATAAAAAGGATTTAACTACCATAAGTATTAAAAATGCAAAGACACAAGGAAAATAGAATTGAATTTTCCAATGTATTTCTAAAATTTGACAAAGAAATGCAACTAGAAATATTACAATATTGTTATATTTTTCCTAGCGTTAAAAATTGCCAATTTCTGCTTATGGTGCTATAATGTAGAAGAGGAAGGGTGTGCGAATGAAAAAGACAAAAAAGGAAATCAAGAAGATTTGGAATAAAACAAAAAAGATAGCGACTCAGGCCGTATTAAATCCAAAGCGGTCATGTATATTTTTATTAAATGGATGTATCGAAGTAATAAGAAACAATGTTTTATTTTTCTCATTTTTACTAGTAAACCTATTTGCTGCAACATTACTTAGATATTTCACGATCAATACAATAGGAAATATTTTGAACATAAAGCCCATTATCGCTGATTTATCCATTATTTTGGCCATAGGCGGACTGAGTTTTTTTATGAAAAAGAAGAATCGCTTTACATATCTTTTTACAATGACGATTATATTAAGCATCATCTGTGTAATCAACTCTCTATATTACACCTTCTATACTTCATTCGTCTCAGTATCTTTAATTGGAACACTAGAATATCTATTTCAGGTAGGAGATGCTGTTACTAAAAATGTCTTCAAACTACAAGATTTTTCATACTTATTCGCCCCTATTACTATACTTTTAGTACACTTAAAATTAAAAAGAAATTCTAAACTACAAGATTTAGAAAAAAGAGAAAATAGAAAAGCGATTGTATCTTTAATGACATCAGCAGTTTTAGCTTTTACATTTATCACGATGCTGACATCTTTAGAAATCGGGAGATTTGCTAAGCAATGGAATCGAGAATATATCGTGATGAAATTTGGAATTTACACATATCATCTAAATGATTTAGTAAAAAGCATTGAGCCCAAAATAACCAGTTTATTTGGGTATGACAACGCCTTAAAAATATTTAATGAATATTATCAAGATGTCCCATCAGAACAACAAAAAATTAATGAATATACTGGAATATTTGAAGGAAAAAATATTATATCTATCCACTGTGAGAGTATGCAACAGGTAAATATGTTGTTAAAATTTAATGGAGAGGAATTAACTCCGAATCTAAATAAATTAGCGAGTGAATCCCTATATTTTAGTAATTTCTATTCCCAAGTAAGTGTAGGAACTTCTAGTGATAGTGAATTCACGCTAAATACTTCATTAATGCCTACAAATACAGGAACAGCATTTGTTAGTTACTTTAACCGCGAATATACATCAATTCCTAAACTATTAAAAGAAAAAGGATATTACACATTTAGTATGCATGCAAATAATGGATCCTATTGGAATAGAGATGTGATGTATAAATCATTAGGATATGACAAATTCTATAGTAAGAAGGACTATGAAATTGATGAGGTAATCGGTTTAGGTTTATCAGATAAATCATTCTTTCAACAATCCATTGAGAAAATAAAGAAAATCAACGAAAAAGGAAAACCTTATTATGGAACAGTTATAATGCTTACGAATCATACCCCATTCTCAGCAATAGATAAATATGGAGATTTCCCAGTAGATATTAAGGAAGATATGTTAGATGAAGAAGGAAATCCAGTAATAAATGAGGAGACTGGAGAAACAGAGCAAGTAGTTTATCCATATATGGAAGGAACAAAGTTAGGAAATTATTTTAAATCTGTTCATTATGCTGATGAAGCATTAGGAGAGTTCTTAGCAGGATTAGAGGAAGCTGGTCTTATGGAAAATACCGTAATTGTCCTCTATGGAGATCACGATGCTAGATTACCAAAAGCTGAGTTTAATCGTTTATTTAACTACGATAAGGAGAATGATGGTACACTTCCTGCAGAAACAGAAGGTTTTTATAAGGTGGACAGTTTTCAGTATGAATTGCTACGAAAAGTACCATTCCTAATTTATAGTAAAGAAACAAAAGAATCCCTACATAAGGAAATTACAACAGTAATGGGAATGTATGATGTAATGCCTACACTTGGAAATATGTTTGGATTTTATAACAAACACCAATTAGGAAAAGATATTTTCAACACGACAGATGATAACATAGTTGTTTTTCCAAATGGAAGCTGGATGACAAATAAAATCTATTATAATACACAAAAAGGGAACTTCCTTCCATTAAAAGAGGAAGCCATTTCTGAAGAGTACATTGTTGAATGCCAAAAGTATGCGGAAAAACTATTAGAAGCATCCAATTCGTTAATCGTATTTGATTTAATTAAGAAAGAACGAGAATCGATACAAGCCGAAACAGATTATATTGAAGAAAAGGTAGCTGAATAAAATATGAAATCAAAAACAGTTGGGAAACCACCAAAAAGTCGTAACAGCGGTTTAATTATGATAGTTTTATTACTCTTACTTGGATTAGTTGTTGGAGGATGCTATTATGGGTATAAAGAATTTCTTTCCCCAAAATCCTCCACAATCCAAACTGTAGCAAAAATAGATGATTATGCATATTATCTAAATAGTAATGCGACTAGGTTATATAAAAAATATTACAAACTATTAGAAAAAGAATTAGAAGATTCAAAAGTGGATGAAGAAAAGTACGTTACACTAATCTCTCAGTTATTTGCCATTGATTTCTATACATTAGATAATAAGATTACCAATCAAGATATTGGAGGAGTTCAGTTTATAGCTGCCACTCTCCAAGAACGGTTTAAAGAAGAGGCCTCTCAATCTATTTACAAATACATTCAAAATAATATGAGAAAAAAGAGAACTCAAGAGTTACCAGAAGTAAAAAAAGCAACAGTTACTAATGTAAAAAGAGAGAAGTACGAAAAGGGAAATTTTAGAGATTTTAGTGCTTTTACAACAACTGTAGAGCTAGAATATATAGAAGATATGGGGTATCCAGAGGAATTAAAATTGCATTTTGTTCACGAAGAAAACAAGTTAGTATTAGTGGAAATAAAAGAAAATAAAGAAAACGCCTAAAAATTAGACGTTTTTTTTGACGACTTCACCCATCTTATAAATAATATAATTAGGGAAGTAAAATAATTATTCGCTTGGAGCAAATTCGAAGGTTTTAATCATATTAGGTTTTTGTAATTCTAAATTGATTTTCATAGCTTGGCTTATTTCTTGAATACTATCAGGATCTAGAAGATAATTCCATAAATTCATTTTTAGATTTTTGTAATAAAGCATCTTACCTTTTCCTTTTAGCTTAAGCTGTTCAATATTTAATGCATCACCATCTTGATAATTTGTAGAAGTAATAATTTCTTTAAAAACATTATAGAAAGATAGTAACTCGTTTGTTGTTAAGTTTGTATCTAAGTTATTAGATATAGTTTCCAAGATATCTAATAGTGTATTAACATTACGAACTGTAGTCATTTTATTAATAATAGCTTTAATAATTGTTTGTTGATTATACCCACGATCAATATCTCCTTGAGCAAGGTCATAGCGATTTCTAGCAAAAACTAAAGCATGTTCTCCATCTAATGTTTGATGTCCTTTATTAATACAAAGGGTTCCTTGGCGATTAGAATCGTCCGTACATAGACGTTTCGGAACATCTACCTCAATTCCACCCAATGCATTGACAAGTCCCACAACACCCTTAAAATTAACTTTTACATAGTAATCGATTTTAATATCAAAGGTATTTTCAATCGTTTGCATCATACAAGTAGTACCATACCATCCTGCGTGAGTTAACTTATTTTTTTGATTATTTTTACATGCGATAGGAAGATAACTATCTCGAGGGATAGACATCATTGTTGTATTATAAGTATTTGGATTAAAGGTAATTAAAATCAAGGAATCGCCATTTGCGTATGCATTTTTTTTCAACCCGTCTTTTTCACTATCTACACCCATTAAAAGTACTGTAAATGGTTTGTTTACTGAACTCTCACTATTCATAGATTCGACTTGATCTTTATGAATTGTTTTGTCCTTGGTAGCAATTACTTTCGTATCTGATGCAATATTTTCATATCCTTCTGTTGTAGTAAACATTTCTTTATAGTTACTAGAGATCAGCATTGCGTCTATTGTATGATCATATAAATCATGAAGCATTACAGCAACATCATCATATTCTTTGATTGTATTATCTTTATCTAGTTGATTATCGTCTATTAACTCTTTAGCTAGAATATAATTGTCAAAAGAAAGAGTATCATTTAAAATACCAATCTTAGATTCTGTAACATCATCAATTTCCATAAGACTGCTTTCATTTAATGCTACCAAAGAAGAACTATAAGTAATTTTCTTCTTATTGATAGAATTTAAAGAACCATAT
>JAAWDC010000036.1 GCA_022793565.1 Bacilli bacterium | reverse complement strand
ATTTTTGGATTTAATTCAAGAAGGGAACATTGGACTTATGAAGGCTGTTGATAAATTTGATCCAACGAAAGGATTTAAATTTTCAACTTATGCTACTTGGTGGGTTCGTCAAGCAATTACTCGAGCTATTGCTGATCAAGCACGAACGATTCGTGTACCTGTTCATATGGTAGAGACAATTAATAAATTAGCTCGTGTTCAACGTCAATTGACGCAAGAATTAAATCGTGAGCCAACCGATGAGGAAATTGCTAAAAAACTTGGAATTACTATAGAGAAAGTTCGTGAAGTGTATAAGATTAGTCAAGATCCTGTTTCTTTGGAAACTCCAATTGGAGAAGAAGATGATTCACATCTTGGTGATTTTATTAAAGATGAGAGAACGATGTCTCCAGAAGAATATGCAACAGTTGAACTATTGAAAGAAGAATTGAGTGGTGTATTACTTACATTAACTGATCGAGAAGAGAGAGTTCTTCGCTTACGTTTTGGTTTGGATGATGGACAATGTCGTACATTAGAAGAAGTTGGTCAAATTTTTGGAGTTACAAGAGAAAGAATTCGTCAAATTGAAGCAAAGGCTTTGAGAAAATTAAGACATCCTTCTAGAAGTAGGAAATTAAAAGATTTCTTAACGAATTAGAAATCTTTTTTTGTTTGAAAGTTGCTAGGTATTTTGATAAACTTAGAATAGTGTGGAGGAACAGTATGAAAGTAAAGATTAATCATCGGTTAGAGAAAGTGGCTTCTTTAGTGGAAGATGGGAGTACAATTTTAGATGTTGGATGTGATCATGCCCTTCTTGATATTTATTTACTTCAAAACAAGAAGGATATTCGGGCAATTGCGTCAGACATTAAAGAAGGACCTCTTGTTCAGGCAAGAGAGAATATTAAAAAGTATCAATTACAAAGTGAAATCAAGGTTAAGCAAGGAAATGGGATCGATCCCATTGAAGAGGGTGTAGACACTGTAATTATTTCTGGAATGGGAGGACTTAATATTGTTGGAATTTTGAAATATAAGATGGATCTTTTAAAAAATGTTCATACTTTAATTTTATCTCCTAACAATGATGTTCATCAGGTGCGAAAGGAGATTTCTAAACTTGGCTTTTATATCGATGATGAAATTCTAGTTTTTGATAAGGGGTTCTTTTATCCTATTTTGCGTTTTAAGAGGGGAAAGAAGAAATACCGGGCAGAAGAATATTTGTTTGGACCTGTTTTGCTTCAGCAAAGGGGAGATTCTTTTCTTGCGTTTATGAATCGAGAAAGGGTACAAAAAGAGAAATTACTGGAAATTCTTCCTAAGAAGTATTTTAAGAAAAGATGGCAATTAAAAAAAGAGTTAAGGATGATTCGACGATATCTTTAACTCTTTTTTATAAGAAAAATGTTGGATTTCCTTCTTTTGTTGAAGGTGTTTTTTCTACTTCTGATATTGTTTTAGTAGCTGTTTTTGTTGGGGTTTCATTTCTAACATATGGTGCTTGTTGGGTTACGATTGGACTTTTTGATGGACTTTCTTTGACTGCTCCAAGAACTTTAAACATTGTTTTGGCATTTTGAACAATAGGTCGTACTTGATAAAAAATGGGGATTGCTTGATTGATTACATTTAATGTTTTTCCTGTAGAAGTTAAAAAGCCATTCCAGCTCCATTTGCTTGCGATTCCCTTTAGTAATCCTCCAGCATTACTCCCTTTTATGGCAGTATTTAAAGCAGAACTTCCTCCTAGTAGTCCGCTTTCTATTCCAGGGGTATAATACGTTGGATTTGTGTAAAATGGATAATTAAACATAGACTTCGCCTCTTTACAATATTATATGAAATGGGGGAAAAAAAGTTTTCATTTTTTTTATGATATGTTATACTAAATAATAGAATAGAAGAAGAATAAAGTAGGTGGAAGAATGAATGTTTTTATATCGGTATATCACGTATTAAACGACATATTTATTTCTCCGCTTCAGGGACTTTTAGGAAAAGGAAAGACAAGGGAAGAAAGAAAGAAAGATAAAGAAGCTAAGAAAGTAAAAGAAAGTACGGACTTAATGAGTGAGGCTATTAAGAATGCAACTTCTTTATCAGGGAAAGACACTAGTGAAGTTTTAAAAAATGTTTTGAATGATGGTGAAGGAGATAGGGAAGGATTATCGACTTTTAACTATGTTATTAAAGATAGTTATGGAAAGACGATTAAGAGTACTTTTGATGCTAGAAGTAGAAGTGAAGTAGAGGCGTTCTTAATTAATGAAGGTTATCAAGTAGAGAGTATTGAATTAAAGAAAAAGACGAAACTGGATATGGAGATTACTTTTGGGTTAAAGTTTAAAACTGGGGATTTAAGCTTTGCGTTAACTCAGTTATCTACTTATATTAAGGCAGGAATTCCTTTGATTGATTCGGTTCGTATTCTAGCGAAACAGACGACAAAGCTATCACAAAGAAAAATTTATGAAAAATTGGTTTTTGATTTAGTAGCAGGGGAAAATTTTAGTAAAGCTCTGGAAAATCAAAGTGATGCATTTCCAAGATTATTAATTAACATGGTAAAAGCATCTGAAATGACAGGAGATCTTCCATCTACTTTAGATGAGATGAGTGACTATTATAATTCTATTGAGCAGACGAGAAAGCAAATGATTGCTGCTTTGACTTATCCAACAATAATTTTTATTTTTGCAGTTCTTGTTGTTGCCTTTATTTTAATTTGGGTTGTACCTAACTTTGTTAGTATGTTTGCAGAAGCAGGGGGGGAACTTCCTTGGATTACAAAGTTTACAATAGGCGCTAGTAACATTTTATCTAAATACTATTTGATTGTTATGTTAGTATTACTGATTGCGGGAATTGCGTATTTTATTGCGTATAAAAATGTTAAATCATTTCGAAAAACGATGCAGATTTTTTATATGAGATTGCCAGTCATTGGAAATGTTATGATTTATAATGAAGTTACGATGTTTACAAAGACTTTTGCACAATTATTAAATCATAGTGTGCATATTACTGATAGTATGGCGATTCTTTCTAAGATATCAAATAATGAGGTATATAAAGAAATTATTGCCAATACAATGAATACTTTAAGTAAGGGTGGTAAGATCTCTGAATCGTTTCGGGGACATTGGGCTTTTCCTATTGTTGCTTATGAGATGTTGGTTACTGGAGAATCGACTGGTCAACTTGGTGCGATGATGGAGAGAGTATCTGATCATTTTAATAACTTGCATAAAAATGCTGTGACACAAATTAAATCTTTAATTGAACCAATTACAATTATCTTTTTGGCAGTTGCAGTTGGATTCATTTTGTTATCGATCTTTATTCCTATGTTTAGCTTATATTCAGCAGTAGAAGGTGCATAGAATTATAGGGGGGTTTTTATGAATTTTTGTTATTTAATTTTCTTTTTTATTACTGGAGTGGTTTTTGGTTCTTTCTATAATGTAGTTGGCTTTCGATTACCTAGGGGAGAATCCATTTGGAATCCAAAGTATTCTTATTGTCCAAACTGTAAGAATCGCTTAGGATTTTTCGAACTTTTTCCTGTTTTTTCTTTCCTTTTTCAAAGAGGAAGATGTAAGCATTGTCGAGGGAAAATTTCTTTTTTTTATCCATTTACAGAGATATTAACAGGATCTTTATTTGCGGTTAGTTATTACTCTTTTGGGTTTAGTTGGAATCTTTTAATAGCACTTTCCTTAGTTAGTTTATTTAGTATTGTAATCGTTAGTGATTTAAATTATTTAATGATTCCTGATGAGGTTACGCTTGTAGTAGCTCTTGTTTCTAGTTTTGCTATTTTATTTCGAGATGGATTTAGTTTGTTTTTACAAGCATTAGGTAGTGGTGTTTTACTTTTTGCAGTAATGTATGGAATTATGCTTTTGGGTGACTTCTTATTTCGAAGAGAAAGTCTAGGAGGGGCAGATATTAAGCTCATGTTTGTTGCGGGCTTAGTTTTAGAACCACTTCTTGGGGTTGTGGTTATTTTTGTATCTAGTGTAGTTGCTTTACCAGTATCTATTCTTCTATATGTTGTCAATAAAGAAAAGGTAATTCCTTTTGGACCGTTCATTGTATTTGCGATATTGCTTTTATTCTTTTTGAAGGTAGATGTAGTTAGACTTTTGGATTTATTCTTTTATGGAAATCTAACTGGATTATTTTAATTGTAGAGTTTGTACTTTTTTTAATAGGATTCCTATGTTACTTTTAGGATTTCTCTTTTTTTTTTGAGGAAAGACGAGTATAATAAAGATACCAAAAGAGGTGAAAGAGTGATGGAAGTAAATGTATTACCTGCTGATACTTATACAGTGATTAATAAGACAGTTATGAAAGAACAGGATCGGAAACTAATTACAATGTTATATCAGCCAATTATTGGGTATACAGCAACAAGTCTTTATTTCACTTTAATTGATGATTTGGATAAAAGGGAATTGATGAGTGATGATTTGACCCATCATCACTTAATGAGTACTATGCAGTTGAAGTTGGATAAAATTATTACAGCTAGGCAGAAGTTAGAGGGAGTTGGACTTTTAAAATCGTATTATAAAAAGGATCATGTAAATAATTTTGTTTATTTGATTTATTCTCCAATGTCTGCTTCTGATTTTTTAAATCATCCAATATTGAATATTGTGTTATATAACAATTTGGGAAAGAAAGAATATGATAAGATTGTTGATTTTTTCAAAATGCCACGAGTGAATCTGAAAGATTATCAGGATATTACAGTTTCATTTACAGATGTTTATAGTAGTATTGCGGGAAATGTTTATATGGAGCATGAGGATTTAATTCATGAAGAGAGTGGAAAACCTCATTTAGTTGAAAAGATTGATTTTTCTTTGCTTATTTCTAGTATTCCTAGTCAAATGGTTAGCCCTAGATGTTTTAATCAAGAAACAAAAGAGTTGATTAATTCATTGGCATATGTTTATAATATTGATGACTTACAAATGCAGGGATTGGTACGAAATCATATCAATGAGAAAGGTTTGGTTGATAAGGCGGAACTTCGTAAGAGTTGTCGTAATTTTTATCAATTTGAAAATAATGGTAAATTACCTACTTTGATTTATTCTAAACAACCAGAGTATTTGAAAGCTCCAGAAGGGGATCATTCTAAGTGGGCTAAAATGGTTTATACTTTTGAGTCGGTTACTCCTTATGATTACTTGAGAAGTAAATACAAGACAGGGGAGCCATCTCTTAGAGATTTGAGATTGATTGAGAGTTTACTTGTTGATTTGAAAATGAACCCTGGGGTAGTTAATGTTTTAATTGCTTATGTACTTAAAATTAATAATCAAAAATTATCTAAAAACTACATAGAAACAATTGCTGGTCAATGGAAGCGACTTAATGTAGAAACTGTGGAAGAAGCAATGCGTGTTAGTGAAAGAGAACATAAAAAGTTAAAGAAGCAATTTGAGCAAAAGACAACAGTATCCAGAGTGGTATCTCGGAAGACTCGGGAAGAAACACTGCCAGATTGGTTTGATAAAAATTTGGAAAATGAAGAAATGACAGAAGAAGAAAAAAGGGAATTGGATCAAATCTTAAACTCTATTTCTTCTTAGGGGGTATGAAATGGAATATAATGGAAAAAGGGAACTATGGCTTGCAATGTTAGGTAAAGTTTCTATAATTTTAATTGGTGTAACAATGCTTTATTTTTTTATCATTATACTTGCAAATATGAATTAAAAGGGGAAGTTGTATGAAAAAGATTAGTGATCTTGTTCAAATGAAAGACAGTGAATGGAACGATTTGAAACAATCTTACATTAAGAAGCTAAATAATCAGGATTTTGTAGAAATGGTAAATCTTTTAGACTTAGAAGATGATGAATTAATGAAATATACTTCATCGCTAGAGGTGGCATCGTTAGAGTATGGACATTGTAAAAAATGTCCAGGATTGGAGTCTTGCCAAAACGAATTAAAGGGATATTTGTATAAGCCTATGAAGGTTCAAAATCATGTAATGTTTGAGTATGTAAAATGTCCATATAAACAAAAACAAGAACGGGATGATGCATATCAAAATAATATAATGTTATTTGAGACACCGAAATCTATTCGAAATGCATCTTTTCAAAATACAAATCGAGATGATAAGAATCGACTGGAGATCAGTAAGTATTTTAAAACATTTATCGATCAATATAGAAATTCTTTCAATCCTAGGGGAATTTATCTACATGGAAATTTTGGTACAGGAAAAACTTATTTGATTGCGGCTTTATTTAATGAATTGGCGAAAGTAGATGTTAAGAGTGCTATTGTTTATGTTCCTGAATTCTTGCGGCAACTTAAGGCTTCATTTGGTACAGATTATATGGAAAAGTATGATTATATTAAGACTGTTCCGCTTTTATTGTTAGACGATATTGGTGCTGAAAACTTGACTCCTTGGGCGAGGGATGAGATTATTGGGACGTTACTTCAGTATCGAATGGAAGAAAATTTACCTACATTTTTTACTTCCAATATGGATTTAAGGCAATTGGAGGAGCATTTTTCTTCAACTAATAGTGGGGTAGATAAATTGAAGGCTAGAAGAATTATTGAGCGAATTACTTATATGACAGAGGAGTTTTCCTTGACAAGTAGAAATCGTAGAGCTAGAAGCGGGAATTAGGTAATTCTTGCTTTTTTTTCTTTTCTATGATAGGATATGAGGCTAAATAAGGGAGTTATTATGGAATCGTTGAAGATAGGTACTTGGAATATTAAAAATAGTTATGTCAATTTGTGTAAGAATAATATAAAATCATCCTCTGTCATTCAGTTATTAAATGAAAATGTGTTAGATATTTTGGCATTACAGGAAGTGAACCCGTTATTGGCTAGGAAAATAGAAAGAAAACTAGTGGGTTCTTCCTATCAGATTACCTCTCTTTATGAAAAGCCATGGAGTCCAATTAAAAATCTTAGTGTGGAATACAATATGATTATTAGTCGGATGACTTCTTATTTCAATAATAATACAATTACTTTGCCTTCTGAATCTAAAGATATTCATAGATTTAAATTTTGGAATCATCGTATGCGTAATATAGTAATTCAAGCTTTTGAAAATCAATTAGTTATAAATGTAACACATCTAGATTTTGCACCTAGTGCACTGAATCGGCTTCAACTGGATGCGATTCTTCAAATTGT